>CALCPD010000045.1 GCA_937897875.1 uncultured Nitrosopumilaceae archaeon | reverse complement strand
TTTCCATTCTCTGCTTCAACAGAATCTTTTTTCTTCATTTCTCCAATGATTCTATCTAAAAAGAAAGATTTGAATGGTGGTGTATCTGCATTAATCAAAATTTGTTCATCTAAAATTATTGAAACTTGTTCTGGTGTAACATATGCATTGGCAATGATTTTTCCATCATTTCCTCTTTTAATTGGAATTGAATTTTCTACTGGTTTTGACTTTTCTACTGGATTTGGTATTTTGATCTCTTCACTAGGCTCAATTTTTGTATCTAATTTAGATGCCTTAACAAAACTAGAATCTTTTAGAAATCCATCTAATACTACAATATTTTTCTCTAACATCTCTATTCCTTCCTGATGTTTATCTACTTGTCTCATTAGATCTTCTCTTAGAGCAACTATTTCTTTTACTTGTTCTTCAGAAAATTTCATAATCTAATTAATCAGTAATGGGTATAAATGCATTCTAGGTAATTATGATATCCAAGTCTTTGTATGGTATTTTTTTAAATCCTTTAATTGGCATCGATGTAGTAAATAACTCTGATTTTGTGATCGATGATAACCAAATTAAAAGATCTTTGGCTATTTTCAATTTCTTTAATTTTATTTTTCTGTCAGATTTTTTTGTATTAGAAAATTTACCTATTCGCGTTCCAAAATCCATTCCAAAAAGAATAATTTTTTTTGCATCAAAATAACTTGCTAAAAAAACACCTCTGTCTCCATCTGTAAATCCTCCGAAATTTTGAATTTTATTAAATGGTTCTGTTTGAGTTGTCCCAATACAATTTTTAATTTTTTTTACCATTTGTAATTTTTCAATATTGTCTCCGTGTGCATGGACTACAAAAATTGATTTCTTCTTTGAAATTTTTTTGATAGCATTTTCATCTCCATCTAAATCTGTTACAATGATGTCTGGAATTATCCCATTATCTATTAATGGTTTTAAAGAACTATCGGCTGCAATTTTTATAGATTTTTTAAATTTCTTTAATTCAGGGATTGCAAATGATAATGATGGTCCAGAACCTATAACAAATACTGTATTTCCTTGAATTAATTTTTCAACTTTTTCTATATTCTTTGTTTTTTTTAAAATAGAGTCAAGTATTATGGTTGATTCCTTATCTTTTTTTTCAGAATATTTCAATTCTTTTAAAATTGATAGATATCTTGTTTTCCAACCTAAAATCATCATATAACTCAAATTGTATGAGGTTTTGATAAACTATATGGCAAAACTTGCAAATATTTCTGTTGGTGGAAGAAATCCTGTTAGGATTATGGGTATTTTGAACACTAGTCCAGAATCATTTTACAAAAAATCAATTAATACTACTCGAATGAAAATCAGAAATACTGTAATTCAAATGGAAAATGATGGTGCAGATTTTATTGACGTGGGAGGAATGTCTACTGCACCATATTTGTCAACTAATGTCTCTGAAAAAATAGAATCTACCAGAATTCTTAATGCAGTTAAAATTATTCAAGATAGTACTAATCTTCCAATATCTGTTGATACATGTAGATCTAGTGTAGCTAAAAATGCTTTAGAGAATGATGTTGAAATAATTAATGATATTTCGGGATTAAAATATGATAAAAAAATGAAAGATGTATTATCTAAATTTCAGCCTTCTGTAATTTTATGTGCATATGACTCTAAAACAATATCTGGCAGTGCAATTAATTCCACAAAAAAACTTCTTTTAGATAGTTTAAAAATTGCTAAAAAATCTAATATTTTTGATAAAAAAATTGTACTAGATCCTGCAATTGGATTTTTTCGAAAAACAGGAAAAGGTAAATTTTTTACAAAAATTAAAACTGATTGGGTCGAAAGAGATCTGTCTGTCATTAAAAATTTAAATTCTATAAAAATGAATTATCCTATTTTAATATCAGTTTCAAATAAATCCATTATTGGTAATCTTTTAGGAAAAGAAAATCCTTCTGATCGATTGTTTGGATCGATTACTACAGAAGCAATATGTGTGTTAAATGGAGCCAATGTTATTCGTACACATAATGTTGTGGCTACGAAAGATGCCATTACAATTGCTTCAAAATTATCAAAATAACACAAAGGCTTATAATCAATTTTTAACTTTTGTAACGAGGTTTAATTGGAATTTAAAGAAGGATTAACATTTGACGACGTTCTTCTTGTACCCAAATATTCGGATATAACAAGTAGGAGTCAAACTGATCTAAAAACTCAATTATCTCGAAATATTTCCCTAAACATCCCTTTTGTGAGCGCAAATATGGATACTGTTACTGAATCATCTATGGCTGTAGCTATTGCACGTGCAGGAGGAATAGGAATAATTCATAGATTTTTAACAATTCAAGAACAAGCAAATGAAGTCCTTAAAGTAAAACGATCTGGAAGTGTGATGATTGAAAATCCTTATTCTATAACTGCTGATAAAACAATTGAGGATGCATTAGATTATGCTGAAAATAAAGATATTTCTGGATTATTGGTAGTTGATGCTAATTCAAAGTTGATTGGAATTGTAACTGAGAGAGACTTACTTTTTGCAAATTCTAAAAATCTTATTCAAGATGTAATGACAAAAGATGTTGTTACTGCAAAATATGGTGTATCTATTGATGAGGCCAAAGTTCTTCTACATAAACATAGAATTGAAAAATTACCTTTAGTTGATGAATCTGGATTTGTAAAAGGTTTGATTACAAGTAAAGATATTACAAATAATGCTGATTATCCAAATGCATCTAAAGACAATAAAGGTCGTCCTCTTGTTGGAGCTGCAGTTGGAGTTAAAGGTGACTTTTTAGAAAGAAGTGAATCTCTTTTAGAAGCAGGAGCTGATACTCTAGTTGTTGATATTGCTCATGGTCATAGTGAGAATGCAATTAGTACTGTAAAAAATATTAAAAAAGCATTTCCTGATTGTGAATTAATTGCAGGAAATATTGCAACTGCTCAAGGTGCTGAAGATTTAATGAAAGCAGGTGTTGATGCAGTAAAAGTTGGAGTCGGTTCAGGTTCGATTTGTATTACTAGAGTGATTACTGGTTCAGGTGTCCCTCAATTAACTGCAGTAATGGATTGTGCAAAAATAGGTCGTGATTATGGTATTCCAATTATCTCTGATGGTGGAACTAGAACTTCAGGTGATGCCACAAAAGCATTAGCAGCTGGTGCTTCAACTGTTATGGTTGGAAGTATGCTGGGAGGTACTGATGAATCCCCTGGAACTGTATTAACTAAGAATGGAAAACGTTTCAAAGTGTATCGTGGAATGGCTTCTCTTGCAGCATCTATAGGAAGAAAATCTAAAGAAACTGGTTCTACGTCTTTTGATGATGATCTTAATGATTATGTTGCAGAAGGTGTTGAGGCAATGGTTCCATACAAAGGAACTGTTGTAGATATTCTAAAACAACTCACAGGTGGAGTCCGTTCTGGTTTAAGTTATTGTGGTGCACATACAATTACTCAAATGCAAACAAATGCAGAATTTATTAAAATGTCTAGAGCTGGATTTGCAGAAAGTCAGCCTCATGATGTATCTTTGATGTAGATAATTTTTTAAGCAGTATCTAAAGTCATTTTATTATGTTAGCCACTCGAACTATAATTGGTATAGTTGTTGGCAGTATAATTATTGGATTAGGTGCTTTTTCATTAGTAAATACTCTAGCACCAACAATTTCTATGAATGAAAATTTTGTTATAGGTTCTGGTGACTCTGCTTCTTTTTCAATTCCTGCACCAAAAGATGCACCGCAATACATGATGATTGTTGGGGATGCCTTTGATCTTAAACTAACTAGTCCTGGTGAAGGATTAAACATTCCAAATACTTCTTACAAAAAAGAATTGATTCTAGATTGGACTCATTCTGAAGATGGTCAAACAACAATTTTAATTCAAAATACTGGTGCTAGTGAATTAGAAATTACAGCTAATACTAATCAGACTCCTGATCCATTTGGAATAACATTTGATTTTATGGTAATCACATCTGGAGTAATTATTCTTGGATTTAGTTTAGGCTTCACATTAAGAAAACCAAAAGGATTCTAACTAAGTTTTGCAGAAGGATAAGAGCCTAAAATTTTCATGAAAAGTGTCTCCTCTTTAATTTTATGTAACATTTCTAAAACTTTTGTATTTTTTTGATGACCTTCAAAATCTACATAGAAATTATATTCCCATGTATTTGCTTTTGTAGGTCTTGATTCTATTTTTGTTAAATTGATATTATTTTTATTAAAATTTTCTATGATTCTGTATAATGACCCTGGTTCATGTTTTATTGAAAAAATAATTGAAGTTTTATCGTTTCCAGTTTCTAAAATTTCATTTTTAGATAATATCAAAAATCTAGTATAGTTATTGAGATTATTTGCAATATTTTCTGCGATAATGGGCATATTGTAAATTAATGCAGCCTCTTTACTTGCAATACATGCACAATTATTTTTATTTAATTCTTGGATAATTTTTACACTTCCAGCTGTATCATAAGTAGGAATTGTTTTGATATTATTTTTTTCAATAAAATTTCTACATTGACCTAATGCTTGTGGATGTGAATATACTGTATCTATTTCATCTATTTTACCAATTCCAATTAAACAATGTTCTATTCTGTGATATGTTTCTCCAGTTGCATTTAGATTTGTTGAATATAATAAATCATAACTTTCTCCTACACTTCCTTCTAGTGAATTTTCTACGGGCAAGATTGAATATTCTGTTATATCTTTAGACGTGTTTTCTAAAATATCTGCAAATGTTGTAAGTGGAATTGTTTTGATATCGTTATTAAAAAAAGATTTTGCTGCAGCTTCACTATATGCACCTCGTTCACCTTGGAACGAAACATTTATCATTTTTTCACTCTCTCAAATGTATGAAATCGCTTTTACCGAAACTAGAAGAAAGTTTTCTTTCATCAATCCATGAACAATCTGTGCATTTAATGGCATCTGCAGATTTGGTGACAACTTTTCCTCCACATTTTCTACATTTTGTAAATATAATTCCAAACTCTCGCTCATCCATTACTGCGTGAATTGTTCCATTAAGATGAGCAACAATTTTCAATGATACTATGTCATTAACTAATGCTACATTTCTTATTCTCATATTCCGTGTTCCGCAAATACATTCTACTTTTGAGGTAGTTGGTTTTCCATTAATGTAATCAATTGAAACTGCAATCATTGATGACATTACTGCTGCAACTGTTCCAATTATGGTATCTCCTACTCTTGGAATCGATAGAAGTTTTGGGTGATTCACATCAACCATTCGTGTTTCTTTATCCATATTTCTCTCCCCAACTGTAGCTGCTCTAACCATGTCTCCATCATCAAAAGTATTATGTCCAGCCTCATATTCCTCAATAGATGCTATTTTATCTCCTGGAAATACTGAATTCTCTGACATAATCTAATTTTTCTTATTATGATTATAATTGTTTATGGTGCAAAGATCCTGATAAATCATATATTTGTAAAAAAATAGAAAATAATCATGAGGGCATTAGTATATGATGAATACACAACTAATGATGATTTTTCTAAAATTTTAAAAATCAAAAATTTACCTAATCCTGAGCCACGTTCTGATGAAGTTGTTTTCAAAGTAATATCTGCAGGATGTAATTATGATGATATTTGGGGAATGAGGGGAAAACCTTTGGCAATACCACTACCTCACATTTCTGGAACAGATGCTGCAGGTATTGTAACTGCAATTGGGAATGATGTTAAAAACATCAAAGTTGGCGATAGAGTGGTTTCTCATGGAAATATGTCCTGCCGAGTTTGTAAAGCATGTACTAGTGGACGAGAATTTGATTGTAAAAAAAGAGCAATTTGGGGTTTTGAAACTGGACCTCTTTGGGGTGGATATTGTGAATTTACACATCTTCCAGAAGTTAATGTATTAAAAATTCCTGAAGGTGTATCATATGATGACGCAGCCGCTGCATCAATGACATTACTAACTTCATGGCACATGTTAGTTGGTAGAGCTAAAATTCAACCTGGACAATTAGTATTGATAATGGGGGGAAGTTCTGGAATCGGAACTTTTGGAATTCAAATTGCAAAATTATTTGGTTGTACAGTAATTGCAACAGCAAGCCCTGAAAAACTAGATAAATGTTTAGAACTTGGAGCCGACTATGCAGTTGACCATAGAAAAGATGATTGGCACAAAGAAGTCAGATCAATTACCAAAAAAATTCCAAAACCATATGGTGATGTTTCAGGTCTTGATGTGATTTTTGAACATATTGGTGGTTCTCATTGGAATAAGGAATTAACTTTATTAAATTATGGTGGAACAATTATTACAACAGGTGCTACAACTGGGTACAACGCAAAAACTGATTTAAGACATATTTTCTTTAAAGGAATCAATATTTTAGGCTCAACTCAAGGTACTAGATCTGAATTAGAAGAGTGTTTTTATTGGATGTCAAAAGGTAAAATTAAATCAATTATTGATTCTGTATATTCTTTAGATGATGCAGTTAAGGCTCATAATAAAATGTTAAATGGTAAAGGTCTTTTTGGTAAAATTTTGATTAAACCCAATCCTAATGAATGATGACTGATCCTAAAATAAATTCAATTTTAGATGAAGGTAATAGATTATTTTTACAACGAAACTTTGAACAAGCTATAGAATATTATAACAAAATACTAGATGAAGATCCAAAACATATCAGTTCACTTAACAACAAAGGTTATGCCCTAAGTAAACTCAAAGATTTTACCAATGCAATAAAGTGTTATGATATCGCTCTAAAAATATGTCCTGATGATTTATCTGTACTAATTAACAAAATATCTTCTTTTAGAAAACAAGGAAATTTAATTGAAGCATTATTAATTTGTGATAATATTCTAAAAAATAATAAAAATTACAATATAGCACTATATCATAAGGAACGAATTTTATTTTCTATGGGGAAATTTAATGAATCAATTTCTTGTTGTAATTCTATTCTAGAAGATTATCCTGATAATGGAGATGTTCTTTTTGATAAAGCATCTAATTCTGCAATGCTTTCAAATTTTGATGATGCTCTGAATTTACTTGAACATGCAATCTCTCAAGGAATACAATACAAAATTAAAGCAAAAAAATCTAAATCATTTGAAAATTTATTTGATAATATTAGATTTCAAAATTTAATTTCTTAACTATAACCAATGTGGGATTTCTAAATATTCATCAATACTTTCTTTTCGTAAAACTTTCAAAAGTGCATTTGCTTGAGGTGTTGATAATACTGGCTTATCAAATTGGTTATCCGTAGAAATTCTTGGGCATGCAACTTGAATAAATGCATCAATACCTCTTAGATTGTTTAATCTATCATTTGTAATATCTGTCAAAGCAAATAATTGTACTTTCTTACCTTCTTTTTCTAATTCTTTTTTAAATTTTAAACCAAATACTTTTGATAATTGTCCTTCTTTTAATCCAATAATTATTCCAAATGAATTTGCTTCTGCTGCTTTGTATATTGCAAGTGTTGCTTTCTTTTTCAGTGTTCGTGCAAATTCTGTCACTTCTCTTACTTCGTTAAAGTAAGGATCTAAGACAAATGTAGGTAAGTTTGTTGATAATGCAATTCCTGCTGCATGAAAATTACTTTGACCTAAAAATACATAGGCATCAACTTCTTTTTTTAATTCAGTTGCAGGATAAAATTCACAACCAAACACTTGTCCATCATTTAACTGTCCTTTACCTTTTCCAATTTTCACATTAATTCCATTTTTTGTTAAAATTTTCTCTACCTTATCCATTTGATGTAAATGCTGACTATCTGTAACGAGCGAAATTAATTTTCCTTTTAGTTTTTCTGTACATTTTTCTGCAACACTTTCAAATCCAACATCATCAAAAGCATCAATTAAAACTAAATTTTCTTCTAATGATTCTGTATTAATCGTGTGTCCAATATTAAATTGGATTTCTGCTCCTAATATCTTTGATCCAGTTGTGTTTAAGTCACAAGTTCCCCATGTTGTATCTGCCAAAACATATGCTGGTATGTCATATTTTGTTGTAATTTTAATTGCCATATCCTGAACTTGTGGCAACATACCATCTGGACCATTTAATGAAACTGATGCTGGTTTCTTTTCTTCTATTTCTCTGAAAATTCTTGCTTCATCAATTATTATCAATTTAGCTTCGAATATTGTGTTATTAATTTAAACCAACTGTAATTTACAACAACTAAAAATGTCTGAACTAATTAGATACATTATGAATAAAGAATCTGTTCTAAATATTGGATTTGATGATACTGATTCACCTACTGGAATGTGTACAACATTTCTAGCCTACAAAATTGTTGATTTACTTCAAAAACAAAAAACAGAATTTCTTGATTTTCCAAAATTAATTAGATTTAATCCCAATATTCCATGGAAAACTAGAGGAAATGGTGCTGTTTCATTAAAAATTAAGACTAGAAATCCTTCTAAAATAAAAAATCAAATCAAAAATTTAGTTTCAAAGTATTCTGATACTGAGAATGGAGCAAATCCTGGACTTGTGTTTTTTGAAAGTGATTCAATTCCTTCAGAATTTACTAAATTTAGCAATTTAGCTTTATGGCAATTAATTAATAGAAATAGTGCTAAAAAATTTATTCAAAAAAATAATCTTGATTTTTTCTATGAAGGAAATGGTCAAGGATTAGTTGGTGCAATTAGTGCAATTGGATATGATTTTCATGATCATACTTTAGAATTATTAAGTTATAGAAAAAAAAGAAAATTTGGAAAGAAAAGAAAAATTTCGTCAGAGAGTGTTAAAACAATGCAAGAAAAAACTTTTCCATATACATTCAATAGTTTTGATACAAAAAAAGGTCGAGTTTTAATTACTCCACATGGACCTGATCCTGTTTTTTACGGAGTAAGAGGAGAAAATGTAGATTCCTTAGTTAACGCAACTAAAATTCTAAAAAGTAGTGAAAAATTAGATGGCTATATGATTTTTAAATCTAATCAAGGAACTGGTGATCATTTAAAAAATGAATTAAATTTTGAAACAATGAAACCATATGCTTCTGGTACATTAAGTGGAACTGTATCTAATGTTCCAAAAATAGTAAAAGGTGGACATGTTTCTTTCACTATAAGTTCTAACAATCATGAATTTTGGTGTGCTGTGTATAAAGAAACTGGAATCTCTACAATGGCTTCTAATCTGATAATTGGTGATGAGATTTCAATTGGAGGTGGTGTTCGAAAAGCATCTAAAAATTTTCCACGAATAATTAATCTTGAATTTATCAAAATAATTAATCTTAAAAAAAACCTCTCAAAATCTAATCCAATATGTAAAAAATGTAATAAAAAAATGAAGTCAAAAGGTCATAGTCAGGGATTTCAATGCATCCGATGTGGAAAAAAGAATTCTAAAAAAATTACTATAGAAATTCCTCGAAAAATCAAAAAACAACTTTATCTTCCTAAAATATCTGCTCATAGACATCTTACACGACCTTTACAACGAATTGGAATAACTAACAAAACAGCAAAATTTGATGATTCTTTGTCCTGGTTTCGTGTTTACAAAAACTAAGTAGCGGGGAGTAGATTTGAACTACTGAACTGCGGGTTATGAGCCCGCCGGGATGACCTGGCTTCCCCACCCCGCTGAACCTAAATAAAGTTCAACGGTATATACGCTTTATCAAATCTTTGAAAGTAATTAATAGCATTTCAAAAGATTGTTTTTTGATGAATAAAAAAATTCAAATTCTTGCAATTACAGGTGCCATAATATTTTCAGTATTTGTTTTAACTTCTTCAGATAATGAAACCTCAATTCCTTTACCAAAACCAAATTCATATTCTGAAAATGATTCTGTAATAATTTTAGCTGAAAATCTTGATAAACCACGTGCTATTGCTGTTTTTGATGAACGAATTTTTGTTACTGAAAAAGATGGATACATTCGAGTCATTGAAAATAATATTTTATTGGAATCTCCATTAGCTACATTTCGTACTGTTAATGTATTTGATGGTGGTTTATTGGGAATTGCACTTCATCCAAATTTTTTAACTAATCATTTTCTATATGTTTTTTTAACATATGAAGAAAATGGTAATTTATGGAATAAAGTTTTACAAATTACTGAAGAAAATAATAAATTAAAAGATGTTGAAATAATTTTAGATAAAATTCCTGGTTCATCGTTTACTAATGGTGGATTTCTAAAATTTGGACCTGATGGAAAATTATATGTAGGAACTGGTACAGTATCAGATGAATCTCACTTACCTCAAGATATGAATTCCTTATCTGGAAAAATTTTAAGATTAAATGATGATGGAACTATTCCAAACGATAATCCATTTCCAAATTCATATGTTTATTCTTTAGGACATAGACATCCACAAGGAATGACTTGGGATGATAATGATAATTTATTTGTCGCAGAATTTGGACCTGAAAAAAATGATGAAATTAATTTAATTTTACCTGGAAAAAACTATGGATGGCCTGAACAACAATGTTCTGGAAGTCCTGATTTTGAGAATGCTATTCTTTGTTATGATCCAAGTATTGAGCCTGGTGGAATTTTATTTTATTCAAGTGATAGGATTGATTTTGAATCTAAATTCATAATGGCTTCAATGAGAGCTTCCAATCTTTACCAGGTTGATTTTGAGGATGGATTAAGCTCTCAAAAATCAATTTTAAGTGGAAATGGTCGAATTCGTGATGTGGTTGAAGGTTCTGATGGAAGTATCTATGTAATTACTTCTAATACTGATGGAAAAGGTTTTCCCGATGGATTAGATGATAGATTATTGAGGATATTGAAATAAAATGCCTGATTCATCTATTTCCAAATTTTTTGAAAAATCTAGAGAAGAAAGATTAAACACTATTGCAAATTTTGCAAATCTCTCTAAATCTGAATTAGAAATTTTAGAAAATACTGATGGTGGAATTTCTTTTGATAAAGCAGATAAAATGATAGAAAATGCAATTGGAACTTTTTCATTGCCTTTAGGTGTAGCAACAAACTTCCAAATTAATGGCAAAGATTATGTGGTCCCAATGGTTATTGAAGAACCTTCTGTTATTGCAGCAGCATCAAAAGGTGCTAAAGTTGCACGAATTAAGGGTGGATTTGAAGTAACTGCTGATGAATCATATAGTATTGGTCAAATTCAAATTCTAGATGTAGATATTAATTCTGCTATTGATAAAATTAAAAATTCTACTGATGAAATTTTGAAATTAGCAAATTCAAAAAGTAATACTTTGTCTAAAATGAATAAAGGTGCTAAAGAAATTACATGTAAAGAAATTGATACGCCATCTGGCAATATGTTGATTGTGGAATTACTAATTGATGTTGGTGATGCCATGGGTGCAAATGTGACAAATACTATGTGCGAAGCTGTTTCACCTCTTATTGAAAAAATTACTGGAGGAAGGGCATTACTTAGAATTTTATCAAATTATTCTACAAGACGTATGGTAAAAGCAAAAGCTATTTTTGAAAAAGAATCTGTAGGTGGAGAAGATGTAGTTGATAATATTGTATTAGCATTTGAATTTGCCGATAACGATGTTTATCGTGCAGTTACTCATAACAAAGGAATAATGAATGGGATCATATCTGTTGCCAATGCTGTAGGTCAGGATAGTAGAGCTATAGAAGCTGCTGCAAATGCATATGCCGCCATTTCAGGAAAATATAGATCACTAAGTAAATGGAGTAAAGACGATGATGGAAATTTAGTTGGAATTTTAGAAATTCCTCTTTCAGTTGGAATTGTTGGAGGAATTGTAAATGTTCATCCTGTTGCTAAGGTTTGTGCAAAAATACTCAATGTTGAATCTGCTCAAGAACTTGCTTGTGTTATGACTGCTACAGGATTAGCTCAAAATTATAGTGCAATTAGAGCTCTATCTACTGAAGGGATTCAAAAAGGGCATATGAGATTACATGCACGAAATCTCGCAGCCGCTGCTGGAGCAACTCCTGCTCAAATTGATCAAATTGTTGAAAAAATGATTCAAGTAAAATCTATTTCACTTGATAAAGCTAAAGAATTACTTCAGCAAATTTAAACATCCTATTATATAGCTAAAAAGTGAAAAGTAATGAAAATGTCTGATGTAAAATTTGCTATACCTAAAGGTAGCTTAGAAGATGCTACATTCAAACTACTTGAAAAATCATGGACTAAAGTTAATAGAAAAAGTAGAACATATCGTGTTTATCTTGATGATCCAAGTATTGTAGTCAAAATGTTACGACCACAAGAAATTCCTACTCTAGTTTCTGAGGGATTGTATGATGTTGGTATTACTGGTAAAGATTGGGTTGGTGAAACTAATTCTGATGTAGAACCAATTCTGGATTTAGAATATGGGAAAATTAGACTAGTTATTGCATTTCCTGATAAATATAGCTACAAAAATCTTGATGCAATGATTGCTGATTATGGAAAAAAGAAAAAAACTCTTCGACTTTCTTCAGAATATTTAACAACTGCATCTAAATTCATCAAAGGTTTAAAATCTTATCAAAAATATTATGGAAAAAAAGATCCATTAATTGTAACTCCTTGGATGCGTTTAGGAAATAACAAAGATGTTCAAATTCATTTATCATTTGGAGCAACTGAAGCAAAGCCTCCAGAGGATGTTGATGCCATTATGGATGTTACTGAAACTGGAACAACTTTAAAACAAAATAAATTAAAAATTGTTGATGAAGTTCTTACTTCAACTGCACATTTAATTGTAAATAAAAAATCATTAAAGGATCCTAAAAAACGTGAAAAGATTTTTGATATTATTACGTTAATGCGAGGTGCCGTTAATGGAAGAAAGTATTTACACATTTATCTTAACGTTGAAGAAAAAAATCTCAAAAAACTTTTAACACAAATGCCTTCTTTAAAGAGACCTACAATTAGTCCACTTAGTGAGGACGGTTGGTTTGGTGTAAATACTGTGATCAAAAAAGAAGAATTTCACAAACTTATTCCTAAATTAAGAAAAATTGCACAAGGACTCGTAGTTCATGAACCACGTCAAATATTAGAACTAGAAGAAGTTAAACGCGACGAAGAAAATTGATGAAAATCCATAAAGTAACAAATATTGAACAATTTGTTGTACAAATTCTTCCAAAAC
>CALCPD010000044.1 GCA_937897875.1 uncultured Nitrosopumilaceae archaeon | reverse complement strand
GGTTCAAAACCTTCCTCACCAATAATGTAACCAATTACAATACTACCAAGAAGAATTACAATTGCTTTACCAGTAATGGACTCATGTAATACTTTAGAAAGTTTTGTTTTTGTTTCATTTAGTCCAACATCAATGTCAGTTGAAGCATCATCTCCAACTGATTTTCTTTTTGCTCTGATCTGTTTTGATACTGCCATATTTGTCATAAATATTGCCAAAATGAAAGCAAGAGGTTCAAGAACTGCAAGAATTGCAGCAATGTATCCTTCAGAAGTTACGCCTTGATTTTTCAAAAAGGATAAACCCACAGAGAAATGTACTGCACCAACTGCACCATAAGTTGATGCTAGTGCATATGAATCAAAGAGATTGAATTTTCCTAATCTTCGTAAAATTTGATAATGGTTTAAAGTGAACAACAATGAAAGTCCAATTGCAACAAACATTGGTACAAGCATATTTTCAAATCCAGTATTGCGCATCTCAATTCCACCATGAAGTCCAATTGCTGCTAAAAGATAGATTGGTAAAAATTCAGAAATGGCATCAGGTATTTTTAAATCAGATTTTATTCTAGCAGCAATTATTCCAAATAAGAAAAATAAGATAATTGGAGTAAGAAGATTAGCTTGTATTAATTGTAAAATATCCATCAGTGATGCTTGTGGGAAAAATTGTGGAAATAAAAATCAATGTAAAACTATACAAAGAGATTGATCAAATATGTAAATCCAATACCTAGTCCTGCTGCACCAGGAATTGTAATTATCCATGAGAAAACAATTTGTCTACTCACTTTCCATCTTACTGCACGTTTTCTTCTAGCAGCACCTGAGCCCATTATAGTGCCTGTAATAGCATGTGTTGTGCTTGCAGGAATTCCAAATATGGCAAACACAGCAAGCATCAAACCACCACTAGTTTCTGCAGCAAATCCTTGATAGGGCTTAAGTTTAGTAATTTTTACACCAAGAGTTTTGATTACTTTGTAGCCTCCAAAGAAAGTACCAAGGCCCATTGCGGTTGCTGCTGCAAAAATTACCCATAATGGCATTTCAAGGTCAGGAACCAGTCCAGCAGAAAATAAAATTAAAACAATAATACCCATTGTTTTTTGACCATCGTTTGCACCATGAGTTAAAGCAAACCATGCTGAAGAAATTATTTGTAATCTTCCAAAAGTTTTGTTTACTGGCCCAGGTCTTTTAGTAGCAAAAATAGTAATTATCAAAGTAGTAATCAAAAGACCAAAAATTATTCCACCAATTGGAGCAATTACAATTCCTGCAAATACTTTTGTTAGACCACCATAAACTAATTTTTCAAATCCTAATCCTGCAATTCCAGCACCCATTATTCCTCCCACTAAAGAATGGCTGTTGGATATCGGTAATCCAAAATAAGTACATAATGTACTCCATGCAATAGCTCCTGCCAATCCACCTACAATCATGTATACTGTAATGTCATCAGGACTTACGATACCTTTGGCAATAGTTGCTGCAACTGCCACTCCAAAAACAAATGGACCAATGAAATTCATTGCAGCAGATAACCCTACAGCATGAATAGGTTTTAAAACACGAGTTCCAATTACGGTAGCAACAGAATTTGCAGAATCATTAAATCCATTTACAAAATCAAAGATTAATGCTACTATAATTGCGCCTATTGCTATCTCTAACATTTTATCATCTCAAGTATATTTCAGTACGATATCTTCAATGACATCTGCAACATCAACACATCTGTCTGAGGCAGTTTCCATCGTTTCGTAGATATCTTTTAGTTTAATGATGTGAATTGCATCTTTGGATTCGAACAATTCTTTAATTGATTCCCGATACAAATCATCAACAGTGTGTTCAATATCACTAGTATTTCGGCAATGTTGAATCATATCTTTAGGATCTTTAATTCGTTGTAATTTTGAAATCATATATTCAACTTCTTTGGTTGCCTTGACTAATTCCTCAGCAATTTGTTCGGAATACGGAGGAGGTGAAGTAATTTTGTAACTATACACTCTAGATGCAATACCATCCATAAAGTCAATTACATCGTCAATTTTTGATGCAATTCTTTGCATGTCTTCACGATCTAATGGAGTAATGAAAGTTCTATTTAGTTCAGAAAAAATATCTCTTGTTAAAACATCGGCTTCTGTTTCAAGTCTATGAATTTTTTGAACTTGTTCAGCATTACTAAGGTCATCAAATAAAACAACAACTGCTTCAGAGGTTTCAACGGATTTTTTTGCTAAATTAGTTAAAAGTGATAAAAGTTCTTTTTCATTAGATTTTACCCATGATAACCATTGTCCCATAACAATCAACATAGAAATTGAAACTTAAGGTAATTCTCCATAAAGTATATTGTTCTATATAGAAACAGTTGATCGCAAATATTTTGGTTCGATCAAGTTTTAAAAAATATAATTCTAAAAAATAAATTATTTTTTTTAAAATGGTTTGTTAACTTCTCTAGTGAACACATAACTTGCAATTGCAACCATTGCAACAACAAATGCAAAGATTACTGCAATACTAATGAGGATAGGAACACCACCTTCTGAAACTCCTGTCATTAATTCTCTAACTAATAAAACAGTGTAAGTGACAGGATTTAATTTTGCAACTACTGCAAGCCAATTTGGCAATAACTCTAATGGGAACAATGCAGGACTCAACATGAATAATGGCATGCCAAGTAAATTGATCATTCCCCAAAACGTTTCTTGAGATTTTGCTGTTGCTGCAAGAGTAACTGAAATTCCTGAAAAACCTAATGAAAATAATATTACAATACCCATAATCGGAATTATCATCAAGGGATTTGGAAAAGTTACACCAATTGCCAAAGCAATGCCAATAATCAAACTTGCTTGTAAAGCTGCAATTAAAGAAATTGCAGACATTTTTCCTAAAGCAATTGCAGAGCGAGAAATAGGAGAAGTTAGTGCTTTATTCATAAAACCATAACGTCTATCCCAAAGTGTATTGACTCCACCAAAAATACTTGTAAAAATTGCAGTTAAAATAATGACACCAGGTGCCATAAATTCAATATATTCACCTTCAAAACCCACAGATTGTATTAACGGTTGAGTTTCAGAAAAAATATTTCCAACTACAATTATCCAAATGGCAGGTTGAATTAATCTAATTAAAACACCACTTCTGGATTTTTTGTATCTCTTTAATTCACGCCAAAAAATTGTATACGTATCATACATTACACTGTTCATGCCCGTAACCTCTTCATTTTTGCATGTTCAATTTTTCGATTAAATTTTGATTTATCATCTCTAATTTCATGTCCAGTGTAAGAAATGAAAACATCATCTAAAGTAGGCTGTGTTAAGGAGATAGTGATGATTTTAATTCCAAGTTCTGAAGAAATTTGAAAAATTTTAGGAATTACTTCAGTTCCATTTGAAGTAAAAAGAGTTAATTTGGAATCATCTTGATTTATTTTTTTAATGAATTCAATTTTTTTTAATTCCGCTAGAAATGAATCGTTATTATTATTATTTTCTACAACTAATGAAATAATTTCATTACCTAGAGCATTTTTCATATTTTGTGGAGAATCAATTACCTGAATTTTACCACCATCAATAATTCCTATTCTATCACAAAGATTATCTGCTTCTTCCATATAGTGAGTAGTTACAAAAATCGTCATTTCAAATTCAATGTGGATTTTTTTAATATATTCCCAAATTTTTCTCCTAGTTTGAATATCTAATCCGACAGTTGGTTCATCAAGAAACAAAACTTTAGGATGATGTAAAAGACCTCCTGCAATATCTAATCTCTTTCTCATTCCCCCCGAATATGTTACAACAGCCTGATCTTGTTTATCTGAAAGTTCTATTAAATCTAAAACTTCATCAATTCTTTTGTTTATCTCATTTTTTGGAATATGATTTAATTTTGCTTGTAATAAGAGATTTTCACGCCCAGTTAGATATTCATCAACAGTAGTTTCCTGTTGAACAAATCCAATATTTTCTCTAACATGTTTAGCATCTTTCATAACATCAAAACCTGCAATTACAGCATTTCCAGATGTTGGTTTGAGCAAAGTAGTAAAGATCATCATAGTAGTACTTTTTCCAGCACCATTAGGTCCCAAAAATCCAAAGATTTCTCCCTTTTCTACTGAAAAAGAAACATCATTTACGGCAATTAAATCTCCAAAAGATTTAGTGAGGGATTTTGCTTCTATAGAATACAATAACTTGATCACCTGTGGGAATTATAAATTGCTAAGTATTAGATCAAGGATTAAACATACAAAATTTAAAAAGAGTATTTTGAAAACATATGCATGAAGGGATTATGTCAAAAATGTCACTCATCAAATGTAGAAGTAACACTTGAGGATGGAAGCACTATTTGTGCACAATGTTCAAAAAAATAAGATAAAATAAAAAAGAATCTTAAGAATTATTCAATATGTTTGAATTCTTCTTTAGTCATTCCTAAGATGATTTTTTCACCAATTCCCCAAATTTCAGATTTGGATAGAATTTTTGAATGCATTAAACCAAAGCTCACTTCAATTGATTCCAATTCATTGGTGTCGGGATGTTTGTGTAATCTTTTGACTTTACCAATTTTGTGGTTATCAATATCAACTACTGGAACTCCAGTTCTTACTGGCGGTCTACTCAAAAGTAAACGCTCATCAGAAAATTTGTCTATGTAATCATGAGATAGAAAATAATCTTTGTTGAATCCTTGATGTATAGTTACACCAGATACAGCAAGAGTATCTTGATGAATATGGATATGTTTGACTTTACCATATTCAATTCCTTCTCTATCAATTACTTTTTTTCCAGTAAATGCATCAGCTGTGGTAATGTTTTCAGGCATTCCTTCTAATTTAACTGACATACACAATAATTGCTAAATTTCCTTATCATGTCAAATATTAGAAATTTCTATCAATGGGGTTAAATTACTTGACAGAATACAACAGGCATGGGAATTTCCGAAGAAAGATTCAGACCAATTTTAATTACAAAAGGAAGAAAAACGGGAAACCCTCATTCAGTATGGCTAAGAGCTGTAAAATATAATGAAAAAATATATTTTTCCAGACATCGTCCAGATGGAGATTGGTTTCAAAATGCAATAGCAAACTCTGAAGTAAAAATTCAATATAACAATACAGAGTATACTGGAAATGCAGTAATAGTGACAGATGAAGAACTAAATCAAAAAATATCTCAATTAAAATATCCAGGAGAAAAACGTGCTAATGAAAAAAGAGTAGCAATTGAAGTCACATTAGATATCAGTAGTAAATAGAAATTAATTAAATTTTGAATTATAAAACATCTTCATAAAGAATTGTTTGATTCTTTAATTGTTTATCAAGTGTTGGCAAATATTTCATAATACAATAATTAACAAAATCACTAAAGGAACGAATTCTGTAATCGGATTCTAATACTTCACTATGTTTGTCATAATATTGTTCTAATTTGTATAATGTTCTTTTTTGGAGGGGAACCAATCTATTACGTTTAGTTACAAATCTAGGGGCAACAGGAGCTTCTTCTTCTTCTGCTGATTCCATTTCAGACTCACCTTTTAGAGTATTAACATCGATTGTTTCTTGCATTTCAAAAACAAATATTTTACTTGGAATAGATTTTGGGAGTCCAGAGTTACTAGAAATGATATCCACTACTTCCCTTGCAACTTTATCAGACATTGCCAATTCAATTTTTGCAAGCATGGTAGATCTAACTGCACTTCCACCTACTCGAGAACCTTTAGATTGACTGACAAATCTACTATCTTCTAAATTTCGTTTATCAATAATATCAATACCCAAAGCATCTAATTTTTCACGAATTGTAGGGTAATTTTTTCGATTAATTATAGCCTCAATCTTTTTCAATAATTTTGAGCATTACTATTATCTTTTTAAAGTTAATGATTATTTCATAATAATATAATTTATAATCAAATGCATATCATTTGCATATCATTTTTACATTAAATTAAATAAAATTATTATATTTGTGACTAGCCATAAGATTCGAATTTGACTTCATAACTTCCATCTTCACGTTTATTTTTTTCAGTTACAAAGTTTTTTGCTTTCAAATAATCCATAACACCATCAATAGTTCCTTGCCATCCACAAACATAGAATATTGTATTGTCTTTAGTAATTTTCTCACCAACTAATTCCTCAAGCGCAGATTTACCATTATCACTAGTTCTCAAAAATTGTTCAATTCTACCCTTATAGCCATGCCATGCACGATTAGTCCATTCTTGCGGTCTACTGATTGCTGCACGATATTTAAAATTCCATTTATCCTTACCTTTGTCAATACTCTCATTTTCTAAATCAGTCAAAAGTTGTTTGTAACTTAATTCATCAACGTAACTTGCGCCATGTAAAATAACAATTTCTCTTTTATCATTAGTATCATGAAGATGCTGTGCAAAACTCACAAATGGTGCAAGACCAGTTCCGCCACCAATACATACAATTCTTCTTGTATCTTTTTCGCCGTTTGGTAGTGTATCATTAATTGTAAGACTCCCTGTAGGTTTTGCCCAACTAATTTTGTCACCTTCTTTTGCATTAAACAATAAACTAGTTAATCGTCCTGGAAGTGGTTTTCTAACCCATCTAATTACAAATTCAAAAAATTTTTTATTTTCGGGTGATGATGAAATAGAGTATGCACGATTGACAATTTTACTATCTAGAGGCAATCCAAGAGTCAAAAATTGACCTGCTTTAAAATCAGGAAACTCGCCATCAGGAGTTACACGAAAAATTCCTAAATCTTCTCTTAATAATTGAGTGTAGGTAATGGTACCATTTTCCACGCTGTTATTTCTCCCAATTAGTTAAGATAGAATTAACTTTTTCTATAATCGGATCGTAGTGTATTCGTGGTTCAGTACTTACAAGTAACAATTTTCCCTTAAAGGGAATTGTAACTAAGGTCACATTATCATATTCAGTAAAAGTTAATCTTTCTTTACCTAAACGAAATGTAAAATTTTGTGCCTTTCTCCATCTCTCTAAAGTATAATGAATGGACATTCCAATTTCATTGTCAGTTAAAAGAGAGTCAAGATCTTTTTGCTGTGCACTATGCAATATTTGAGACTTGTCATTTACAAATCCTGCAAAACGAATATGCTTATCAGAATTTAAGATATTAGAACAGAGTCGTTCATAATTTGGTTGTGTGATTACTTCTTCAGCCATTCCCACTCAGGTCTCTCTTCATAATCTCTTTCATCGTCCATCTAACATCAAGAATCATTTGATTTGTCTTTGTTAGATGGTTGCATGTAGTCATTTGGAGTAAACTTAAACTCCTCTTCGTCAGAATAAGCTTGCTCTGCATGTTCGCTAATATCTAAACCAATGTCTTCTTGTTCTGGTTCAACACGAATTCCGATAAGATGTTTAATTAATTGTAAGAGAATCCAAGTTCCACCGAATCCCATTACAGCAGCTACACCAATACCAACTGCTTGAATCCAAATTTGATCATAGTTACCATATAGTAATCCATCAACACCTGATGGGTTAATCAAAGTACTTGCAAAAATACCAATTCCAAGTGCACCAACAATTCCTGCAATTCCGTGAACAGAACTTACATCAAGTGCATCATCAATTTTTAATTTATCTCGGATTAATACAACTCCACCATAAGATAGTATACCTATTGCAATTGCAAGAACAAATGCATGTTCAACACTAACGTATCCAGATGCAGGTGTAATTCCTGCAAGTCCGGCAATTGCACCATTAATGGTTGCAACAATTGATGGTTTACCTGTACGCATCCATGATAATCCTGCCCAAATCAGAGCAGAAACTGAAGAAGCTAAGTGAGTTACAATAACAGTATTTCCGGCTACACCGCCTGAAGCTAATGCACTACCGGCATTAAATCCAAACCAACCTAACCACAATAATGAAGAACCTAAAACAGCGAGAGGTATGCTGTGCGGAATGTTGATAGCTGGACCAAATCCACGTCTTTTTCCAAGTACGAGAGCAGCTGCAAGTGCAGCCATTCCAACAGTAGTGTGAATTACAATACCACCAGCAAAGTCAACAACACCTAGTTGTGCTAACCAACCACCGCCCCAAACCATGTGAACGATTGGGTAGTAGATTAGCATTGACCATGCAGATATGAATATAATGAAAGAACTGAATTTCATTCTTTCAGCAATAGTTCCTGTTAGTAATAATGGAGTAATACATGCAAACATTAACTGGAATTTAACAAAGAGTACTCCAGGTATACTAGGAGCATATTGTTCCAAAGGTGCATCCCAAGGAATTCCTTTCAAAAAGGACCAATCAAGATTACCTATAACACCAGTAGTAGAAGGACCAAAAGATAGACTAAAACCAAAAACAAACCACATTACACTAAGTAATGACATTCCGAAAAATATTTGCATAAAAATTGAAACTACATTTTTCTTTCTCAATAAACCAGATTCAAACAAACCAAGTGCAGGAATCATTAACAATACTAAACATCCAGCAATTAACATCCATGCTGTATCTCCAGTATCTATCATAATTATAATAAAATCGAGTTTTTGCATTTAACAGTTTTCCAAATTGATTAACAGTGATTATCAAAAGATATACAATTTCTAAATTATTATTTACTTTAACAAAATAAAATAAACATGTTAAAACTTGAGATCATACTTGCAGATAATGATGTAATGAACATCAGTGAGGGATTAAAAGAAATAGGAATTGGAGGACTTACAGTTATCAAGGTTAGAGGAAGAGGTGCAAAAACTGCAGCTGAAATCCACACATCAAAAGGAATGGAAATTTTTGTTCCTCATTTTTCAGACAAATATCGATTAATGGTAGTAATACCAGAATCTAAAGAAGAAAAGACAGTAGATATAATTAAAAAAAATTCCAGAGAGGGTAAAATTTTCATTTCACAGATGCTACGTGCAATTGACATTAAAACTGGAAATGAAGGTGAAGAGGTAATCTAAAATGAAATTATCATTTGAGAAAATCAAATCCTCTAAATTAACTAAAAAAGACTACCTAAAAATTCCAATCATAGCAGGAATTATCGCAATCCCTCCTGTAATTATGACTTATTGGTCAATGTAAGAAACAGGTAAAATGAAATGAGTTTATTACTAATTACAAAAAGAGGAACACAGAAAAAATTAGTAGATGAAGAAATTAATTATAATTGGGCAGGTAGTGAATTTAAAAATTTTCAAGAAGAAAGAAAAACAACAATATTATTCAAAAGAAAAAAAACAATTATTTCATCTGCCAGAGGAACGCAAATAACATATTTAGAAAAAGCTAAAGAAATAATACCTAAACCTAAACAAGCATACATTACCATTAATAGAGGAACAAAAAGAGTATTAGTAGACTTAAAATGAATTTAGAAAAAATTATTCCTCAATTAAGTAAATCAAAAGTGTTTATTGTGAAATTAGGTTTTGCAGCATTAGGTATGACATTAATTGGATTATACTTGTTTGCAGATTATATCTAATCAGATTAAACTAAATGAACTACTGTGGAAACACCACGTTTGTCAATTTCCACATCGTTTTCAAATTCACTAAGAGTCACAGTAAATGAAATTACATCACGAGGTTTTGCATTTTCTGCATGAAGTTTAAGATGAAGATCTAAATCATCAAAGCCTCCAGTGGGCAAATTAGTTTCTTCCAAGTATGCCCCACATGTAGATTCAATTCTAAATCTATCATCTTTGAAATGATAACCAAGTTTCATTTTTCGATTTTTTCTAGGATGTCCTTTAACAATTACATCAATAACCCCAGGTTTTGTTTCAGTATAACCAGATTTTTGATTTACAAAAACTCCAATTTCAAGAGGTTTGCCAGCAGTAGATTCAGCCATTTTTTGGATACCATCATTCATGATAACATCTACAGCCTTGATAGATTGTGCAACTTTGGCTAACCACTCATTTGTTCTAGTAATGGTTGCATGTATTCCTGCACGTCTTCGTTTATCTTCATCTTCAGGTAATTTGTAATAATCAACCCATGCCTCATAATCGTGAGAAATATCTTCAATAAAATCAATGCATGTACGCTTGTACTCATTAGGATCATCAGTTCTTTCAGACTCATCGCCTGTTCTCAATCCATCATATCCTTCAGGCATTGCCATACACTAAATCAAATGGAGTTCTAAAAAAACTAATCTTGATTGAGATTAATTTAAAAAAAATGAAAAAAATAAACAGATGTAAAGAACTTTAAAAAATTGCTAAAATAAAACAATAATCTTCTCAAAACATGGATTACTGCACACATGATAATAATGTCAAAAATTGCTTTTATTGCAAAGTAAATCATAAGAAAGAAAAAGAAGAATTTCTAGAAAAAAATGAAAATAATGAATTATTATCGTTTACTTAGAATGTTGGTCTAACAATAACCCATTATAATAGGAATTTTTCATGTATCAATTAATGATGTTTACAGAATTAATCACAGATCTTCAAAATGAATTAAAAAAAGAACTAGCACAAATTAGATTTTTGATTAAAAAGAATCCAGGTTTAGGATATAACAGAATAGTAGAAATTGGAAAAGAAGTCGGTAAAATGTACAATATTAAACTAATTGTAAATTTTCCAAAAGAAGGTAGAATAGAAGAATATGAAATGTACGGGAAAAGGGATTTGAGTTTAATTATAGATTATGATCGAAAAAGATTTCCAATGGATAGAGAAATTATCAAAAAAAAAGCAGTTGAAATGCTAGGTGACGTTAAAACTGAAGATGCATACATGTACGAGAACAAAGAAGGAGTTAGAGTATTTACAGATAATTGGAAAATTGATATTTTACCACATTCAGTTCACATATGGACTGAATTTGATGAAAATGTTACTGCGTTTTGTAATTGGTTAATGGAAAATGCATACGAAATGAAGAAGAAAGAATGAGTTAAAGATTTTCTAATTGATCAAGTAAAGATTCAGCTTCAGAATTTTTTGGATCCAGTTTTATTATTCTCTTACAACAATCTATTGCTTCATTCTTTTGTTGTAATGCCAAATGAACATTAGTTTTTAGAGTGAGCATTTCAATATCATCAGAATTTAATTCAAATGATTTTTCAAAATAAGGTAATGCTTTTTTTGCATCATCAACAATAAAGTAAATACTTCCCATAATAAACATAAAATCAGAATCATCCGAATATTCAGGTTCTAAATTTTTACCAAATACTATGGCATCAGTATATTCACCATCACGTACTAATTTCTTTAAATGACGTTTTGGTTGTTTGAATAGACCTACCATTTCTTATCAATGAATTAACGTAAAATCAACAATTTGAATGTAGGACATCAAAAATAAACTCTAATTGTACCATGCTGGAGGTTCAGCGCCAGAAGAAGTATTACTCTG
>CALCPD010000043.1 GCA_937897875.1 uncultured Nitrosopumilaceae archaeon | reverse complement strand
ACAAATATTGAACAATTTGTTACAAAAATTCTTCCAAAACAGCCTCAAAAAAACAAGTCTATTGTTGAATCCATTCTAAAAAATGTTCAAAAAAATGGTGATTCTGCTGTTAAAAAATATGAAAAAAAATTCACTGGTGCTAGTATTTCCACTTTACGTGTTTCTGTAACCGAAATTAAAAATGCATATTCTAAAGTTTCAAAAAATGAAATTACTGCATTACGTATCGCAAAAACTAGAGTTGAAAAAACAGAATTTACTGTTAAAACTATTTTCAAGGATAAAAAAATTAATCATGATGGTGTGCAGATATTAAAAAAATTTATCCCAATTCCAAGTATCGGATGTTACATTCCTGGTGGTTTAGCAAAGTATCCCAGTTCTGTAGTAATGTCTGTAATTCCTGCAAAAGTTGCTGGTGTAAAACGAATAGTGGTAGTTTCTCCTCCAAATTCCAATGGAAAAATTGATCCATTAACAATTGTGGCTGCTGATATTTGTGGTGCTACTGAAATTTACAAAACTGGAGGTGCACAAGCAATAGGTGCATTATCTTATGGTACCAAATCTATTTCTAAAGTTGATAAAATTGTTGGACCTGGTGGTGCATTTGTTACTTTGGCAAAATCCTTAGTTAATGATAATACTGGAATTGATATGCTTGCAGGACCTACAGAATTGGGAATTATTGCTGATAATTCTGCTAATCCTGAATTTTTAGCACTTGATTTAATTTCACAAGCAGAACATAGTAGTGATACTTTTTGTTATTTAATTACAAATTCAGAAAAGATTGCAAAACTTGTTAATGAAAAAATTTCAAAATTATTGCTGACAATTCAAAGAAAAGAATTAGTTAAATCAAGCTTATCTAAAAATGGATTTATTGCAGTATGTAAAAATAATTCTGATATGGTTAATTTAGTGAATTCTTTAGCTCCTGAACACTTACAAATTATGACAAAGAATCCAAAATCAATTTCATCAAAAATCACTACTTCTGGACTTGTTTTACTTGGAAATTACTCTCCATCATCAGCTAGTGACTATATTTTAGGCTCAAATCACATTCTACCTACTAATGGATTTGGAAAAATTCGTGGTTCTCTCTCAGTTATGGATTTTATTAAAATAAATACTGAAGTTACAGCCTCAAAATCTTCTTTATCTAAAATTTCAAAACATCTTGATACATTAACTACTGCTGAGGGATTGCCAAATCATTATGAAGCAGTTAGAGGTAGATTGCAATGAAAAAAAACTGGTTTGATTCAAAGGTTAAAGAATTTTCTTCTATTGGTGGATATCAAAAACCTCAATTAAATGAAAATTCTCTTAAATTAGATTCAAATGAAAATTATGTTTTATCCAAACAATTTCAAAATGATATTGTTTCATCTGCTAGAAAAAATTCTGATGTACGAGAATACCCTCTTGGTGGTGTTGAACGACTAATTCAAATGATTTCTAAATTTGTTAAAGTACCTTCATCTATGATTGGTATTGGAAATGGTTCTGATCAAATTTTGGATTTAATTTTATCTAATTTTGCATCAAAACAAACTAAAGTTCTTACATCAAATCCTACTTTTGGTTTTTTTGAAGAGAGATGTAAATTATATTCAATCCCATTAATTGCAATCCCTTTTTCTAATGATATGAAATTAGATATTGAGCAATTTATTAAAGAATCAAAAAATGCAGATATTTTATATCTTGATTCCCCAAACAATCCTACTGGATTTCAATTTTCAAAAATAGAGATAAAAAGATTAATCAAATCTTTTGATGGTTTGATAATAATTGATGAGGCTTATGGTGAATTTTCTGATTACTCTCTTTCTAGTCTTGTAAAAACACAAAATAATCTAATTGTAGTTAGAACATTATCAAAATCCTTTGGAATGGCTGGGTTACGTTTAGGTTACTTTGTTGCAAACAAAAAATTTACTGATGCTTTTCTAAATGTTTTACAATATCCATATCCTCTAAGTACTATTACTATTGAATCTGGAATTTTGGCTTTAGAAAAAGTAAATTTAATGGAAAATGCAACAAAAATCATTAAAACTGAGAGACAGAGAATTATTGAAACATTGAAAAAATTTGACGCCTTTGAAGTCTTTGATTCCAAGGCTAATTTTGTCTTATTCGATGCACATAGTTCTTACAAAAGAGTTTTCTCTGCACTAGCAGAGCAAGGAATTTCTATTAGGAAATTAGGTAAAATAGGAACTCATGATGGATGTCTTAGGGTAACAATTGGAACAAAAGAAATGAATTCTAAATTCTTATTGGCTATTCGTGATTTGTTAGGATGACTTTACAACAAAAATCAAAAGGGGTCTATTTTGATAATTCCTTTGATCCTGTTAATTTTGATAGTATAATTTTTGATTGTGATGGTGTACTAATTGATATTACTAATTCATATGATGAAACAATCATTAAAACAACTAAACATATCTTAGAAACTTTTGCAAAAATTAATGATTCAATTGATGTAGATTTTAAAATTATTGATGGATTCAAATCTACTGGAGGATTTAATGATGAAGTTGATTTAACTTATGCTGCAATTCTTTCAATTTTTGCTGCAAAAAAATTAAAACTGGATCAAACTGACTTTATCTTTACCGTTATAAAAAATTCTGATTCCACTGGAATTAAATCTGTTGAAAATTTTCTAAAGACACAAATTGATATTTCAGAAATAATTGATAAATTATCTTACCCTGGTACTCATAAAGATAATATTTTGTATCAAATATTTGATCAATTATTTTATGGTCCTGATCTTTATTCAAAACTATTTAACAACAATTCAAAATTTTCTAATCCTGGATTAATTGAAAATGATGAAGTTATTTTTACTAGTGACTTATCCATTCAATTACAGAAAAAATTTGGTAAACAAATTTCAATGGTTACTGGTAGAGGAAAAGAATCTGTTAGTTATTCACTGAAGCATCTATTGGAAAAATTTGATTTAAAGAATTCCGTATTTTTAGAAGATGAATCAAGAGATTTGGCAAAGCCTAATCCTCAGGCACTAGTGAATTCTATTACTGGAATGAATAGTAAATCTTGTTTGTATGTTGGTGATTCCATGGAGGACTTTATTATGGCTAAAAAAGCAACAATTTTGGGGCATAAAACTACTTTTTGTGGAATAATTGGAACAAGTAAAAATCCTGAGGAAAAATTAAAATTATTTGAGCAAAATGAGGCTATTCTTGTAATTGACTCAATTAATTTACTACCAAAGGTATTAAATTTAGAATAAATCATATCAGATAATCTGTGAAAAATATGGCTCAAAGAAAAGCAACAATTAATCGAAGTACAAAGGAAACCACCATCTCTGTATCTGTAAATATTGATGGAACTGGTAACACCAATATTAAAACTGGAATTAATTTCATTGACCACTTGATCACATCATTTGGTAAACATGGAATGATGGATCTTAAAGTTAATGCAAAATCTAATGATGGAATTGAACACCACTTGATTGAAGATACTGCAATTACTATTGGTCAGGCAATTGATAAAGCACTAAGTTCTAGACGTGGAATTACCAGATTTAGTTATGCATCAGTACCAATGGATGAATCCCTAGCTGAAGCATCTATTGATCTAATAAAACGACCATTTTCAAAATTAACTTTATCAATTAAAAGAAGTAAAATTGAGAATGTTTCAAAAGAAGATTTGGAACACTTTTTCCAATCATTGCTTCAAAATCTGAATAGTTGTATTCACCTTACTGTAAAGTATGGAGATAATGATCATCACAAAGTTGAATCTGCAATTAAATCACTTGCAGTTGGATTTAGAACTGCATCGTCATATGATAAAAAGCAAAAAGGAATTCCAAGTACTAAAGGTTCAATGTAATGGTTAATGTAGCAATATTTGACTATGGTGCTGGAAATATTTTCAGCCTCAAAAACTCTCTTGAACAAGCAGGTGCTTCTGTGGATGTCATAACTTCTTTTGATCAACCTAATGTTTATTCTGGGTTGTTACTACCAGGAGTGGGTAATTTTGATCCTGCAATTAAAAGTATTAATGAAAATTCAAAAACTCAGTTTCATGATTTTGTCAAAGAGGATACTCCTGTTTTAGGTATTTGCCTGGGAATGGAAATGTTTTTTGAAAAAAGTGAGGAAGGTGTTGAAAAGGGATTTAATGTAATTGATGGTGAAATTGTAGTTTTACCATCCACAATGAAAGTTCCTCATATGGGATGGAATAATTTAGAAATTAAAAAACCTGGAATAATTTTAGATGGTGTTGACAATGGTTCTTGGGTTTATTTTGTTCATTCTTATCGTGCAAAACCAAAATTTGATGATGTAATTACAGCTGAATCTGATTATGGTGTAAAAGTTCCTGCAGTGGTTGAAAAAAATAACTTTTTTGGAACTCAATTTCATCCTGAAAAATCAGGGGATGTTGGTAAAATTATGATACAAAATTTTCTAAGTGTGTGTAAGAAATGAAAGTAATTCCTGCAATTGATCTCATGAATGGCCAAGTAGTTAGACTCTACAAAGGTGATCCTAATCAAAAAACCATATACAGTGATGATCCAATTAGTATTGCAAAAAAATGGGAAGATGCAGGTGCTGATATGATTCATCTTGTAGATTTAGATGCTACTTTGGGCTTGGGGTCTAATCTTGAATTAATTAAAAAAATTGTTTCTTCAGTATCTATACCAATAGAAATTGCTGGTGGATTACGTTCTGAATCATTAATACTTGAAGCTCTGGATATTGTTGATAGAGTTGTAATTGGAACTTTTGCATTTAAGGAACCTGAATTATTACAAAATTTACTAACAAGATTAGGACATGAAAAAATTGTTATTTCAGTTGATCATAAA
>CALCPD010000042.1 GCA_937897875.1 uncultured Nitrosopumilaceae archaeon | reverse complement strand
ATCTCTTCGAACACATATTCTTAGTGTAATTGTCACACATCCTGGAATAAAAAAAGAAGAACTTCTTGAATTCTTTTTACAAACATTAGGTGGACTACAAACAACAAAAGCTACTCTAAGTTTTGCAATAAACATTTCTTTACGCTTTCTTTCCAGTCAACAACTAATAATCAAAAAGGATGAAAGATATGCTGGAACTGCATTTGGAAAAAAGACATCAATGCTTTACATTGATCCTTTAACTGCTACATATTTTAGAGATGCAATTGATAATGTATCTGAACAACGAAAACATACTTTTGGATTTTTACATTTAATGACAAATTGTGAAGAATTTTTTCCTAAATTCTCACTTAGAAATAAGGACTATGAATCTACTAGCCTCATGATTGAAAATTATTCTACAGAATTAATTGAACCAATCTCAGAATATGATTGTTCTAGAAGTCTTTTAGCTTTACAAATGTGGATTACTGAATCAAGTGAACTCTCTTTATCTGATACTCTTGGAATTGAGGCTGGAGATATGCATAGAATGGTAGAAAATGCAAATTGGTTATCCTATTGTTTAAGGGAAATTTCTAAACATATTGAAAGATCTGATTTACTTGAAGAATTTAGTGATTTAAGAAAAAGAGTAGTTTACGGTATTAGAGAGGAATTATTGGATTTAGTACGTGTAAAAGGAATTGGACGAATAAGGGCACGTGTGTTGTTCAAAAATAATATAAAAAATCTAGATGATTTAGCAAATATCCCTGTTGGCAAATTAGCAGAAATTGATAAAATTGGTTTAACCATAGCAAATAACATTAAAGCAGAATTAAAGAAGGTTAGATATTGATTGAATTAATTATTCCTGCAATAATTTCATGCATAATTGCATTTTTTGTAGTATATTTCAGTACTCCACCATTAATCAAATTTTTGCTAAAAAAGAATTATACTGTAAAAGATATGAATAAAAAAGAAAATGTAATGGTTGCAAGACCTGGTGGAATATCCATAATATTGGGAATTGTTGTTTCAGAAATTGTTCTTTATGGTTTTTTTCAACTCAATGAAATTCTTGCAGTAATAATTACAACTACTGCCGCATTTCTAATTGGATATGTTGACGATAGAAAAGTAATGGGAGGTTGGTTTAAACCTGTAGCTCTTGCAATTGCAGCCCTTCCAATTATTTTTCTTGGTGCATATGATACAGATCTTGCATTCCCATTATTTGGTGATGTTCAAATTCCATTACTTTATCTTGGTTTGATAATTTTTATGATTCCTATTACAGGAAATACAATTAATTCTATTGATGTTTTAAATGGTGTTGCTAGTGGATTTATGGTAATTGCAAGTTTCACATTATCTATTTGTTTATTTATTTTACAAAATTATGAAATTGCTATTGTAAGTTTGCCTTTAGGATTTGTTTCATTGGCATTTTATAAATATCACAAAATCCCAAGTAAAATTTTTCCTGGAGATTCTGGAGCATTAACATTTGGTGCCATGTATGGTGTAATTGCAATTATTGGAGGTGTAGAAATTATTGCAGCAATTGCATTATTACCTGCTGTAATTAACTCATTTTTGTTCCTGTCTAGTGTAAAACGAGTTGTAGAACATCGACAAATTAAGGGTAAACCTGTTGAACATACTGATGATTTTAAATTAAAAGCAACTAATGATAAAACAGCACCTGTAACTTTAGTAAGATTAATTCTTGCAGCTGGTCCATTAACTGAAAAACAAGTTGGATTTGCAATTTTTAAACTTGCAATATTCTCTGGAATTTTAGCCATTATTACTGCATTTATGATGGGTGTTTCTCTTTGAAGTCTGGACTTTATGGTTTTTTATTTGCAATGTGGGTTTTGATAATTATTGGTGGTGGAATAATGGTTGTTTTGTTAGGTCCATTTACAATTCAACAATTTGGTAATTTTCATTGGATACTTGCATCTGGAATTAAAGTAACTATTGCTTTAGTATTAGTTGTAATATGGATTTTAATTTTATCTAAATTAAAAAATTATATTTTCAAAAAAGAATTAAAGTTTTAACTATCTATCCATTTTTTTCGCTTTTTATCATATTCTTCTCTACTGTATCTTAGAAAAGCTGGAGAACCTGCAACAACAGTATTTTCTTCAACATCTCTTGTTACAATAGCTCCCATTGCAACAACACTATTTTTTCCATTTGTAATTCCTGCTTTGATCACTGCACGTGCACCAATTATTGCATTATCTTCAATTGTAACACCTACCATTTTATCACACATTGGAAATGGATCATTTGTTAAAACAGCTGCTGGACCAATGAACACATTTTTACCAATTCTGGATAGTGGTGGAATGTATGCTTGTCCTTCAATTTTTGTATTATCTCCAATTTTTACATCATAATCAATATGTGCAAGAGATCCAATTTTCACGTTATCTCCAATTTCGACATCGTCTCCAATATATGAAAAATGCCAAACTTGGACATTATCTCCAATTTTTGCTTTTTCAGAAATATAATTTGTAACCATTATCTTACAAATGCCATGGATTTGCCTTTGTAATAATTTTTTCAGGCAATTTGTCTTTATTCTTGTTCAAAAACTCCATCTCAAGTTTTTTGTCTCTTAGGTCATCTGGTAACATAATTGGAATTTCTTCCATAATTGGATAAAATCTGGAGCATTTTGGACAAAATATTGCCCCTTCAACTACTACGTCCTCTTTTTGATTAATTTCAAATAATTCTAAAGGATGATTTTTGTCTATAGGACATGCTAGTATTTCCATCATTGTTTTATTCATTTTAAATCCAGATAAATTGGGGTTCCTTTTTGACTAGATAAAAGTGCCGCTTCTGCAATTTTTGTTACATTTACTGCTTCTTGTGATTTAACAATCTGTTTAGTCTTATTTTCAATTGAATCTAAGAAATTTTGAATTTCTCTCATTAACGGTTCTTCTTTTTTATTTTGAATTATTTCAGTTTCTTCATTTTTTTCAACTGTAATTTCTTGAGTAATAAAATCTGAAGAAATTATTGCTTCTGTACATACTGCACTAAATTTTCTAACTTTTTTTGGTGTAATCCAATTTGAAGAAATTATTGCAACTTTGTCATTTTTATATCCTAACATAATACTTGCAAAATCTTCATGTTCGTGTTTAATTTTTCCTGCACGGGCAAAAACTACTTGGGGCATATCATCAAATAACCAATTAGCAGTATCAATATCGTGCACTGAAGTATCATAAATTATTCCAACATCCTTGATATGTAATGGCATTCTATTTTCTCGATGAAATTCTAACATTACTAATTCACCATATTTTTTCTCATTAACAATTTTTTTTACAACATCCACTGCTGGATTGAATCTTTCAATATACCCACATGTGAGAATAACTTTATTTTTTTCTGCCAGTTTTGCAAGTTTTTCCCCATCTTCAGATTTGTATGTCATTGGTTTTTCTACAAAAACATGTTTTTTTGATTCCAATAACTTCATAGCAATTTCTGTGTGTGTTGATGTTGGTGTTACAACAAACGCACCATCAAATTCCTCTGACTCCAATAATTTTTCTAATGATTGATAATAATTTACAGAATATTTTTCTCCGTATTCTTTACTTTTTTCAGGACTTGCGTCACATACTGCTACAAGTACGCCTAATTCTGATAAAATTCTTGTATGGTTTTTACCCCATCCACCTGTTCCAATTTGAACTATTTTCATTTAATAGACCTCAGTTAACCAATGAGCATAATCTATATTTTTATTCATTACTATGTCTAAATATTCTTGCATCATTTTTTTTGTTACGTCTCCTGGTTTACCTGTACCTATTTTTTTTGAATCCATCGAAACTACAGGTGTAATTTCTGCAGCAGTTCCTGTTAGAAAAATTTCATCTGACATGATTAATTCACTTCTTTTAAAATCTCTCTCAATTACATCAATATCCAAATCTTTACCAATTTTGAGAATTGCATCTCTTGTTATTCCTTCTAATGCTGAAGATGATAGTGATGGTGTGATTAATTGACTATCTTTAACAATGAATATGTTCTCTCCTGGTGCTTCACTAACATTTCCATTTTGATCAAGCAAAATTGCTTCATCAAATCCATTTCTTTTTGCTTCTTGAGTTGCAATAATTGAATTTAGATAGTTTCCACCCATTTTTGCTTGTGTGGGTGTAGAATTATCTGAGAATTTTCTCCATGATACAATTCCTGCGGTAATTCCATTTTTATTAAATAAATCCCCAAATGGAAAAGTAAAAATTGCAACATTGGTTGGTGCTTTTTCTGTTACGTGTAGATTAATTCCATAATCTCCCACAAAATAAAATGGTCTGATATAACATGATTTTTTTATTTTATTTTTTTTACAAATACCAATTATTGCATTAGTGATTTCTTCATCTGTAAAGTTTAATGAAATATTGTAAAATTGACCTGATTTTCTAAAGCGTTTTACATGCTCATCTAATCTAAATACGTTAAGATGTTTTCCATTCCAATAAGCTCTAATTCCTTCAAAAATTGATGTTCCATAATGAATAGCATGTGTTGTTATTGGAACCTGTGCTTTTTCAGTAGGAACATATTTTCCATCAAACCATACATATTTTGAAAGTGGAAGTGCCATGAAATTTTTTCCTCAAATGTGTATTAATCTCTATTTATTTTGAATATCCTTCTTTAGGAAATTTCATTCCTACAATTCTTGTAGTTTGATCTTCTTGATTTGCAAATTTCTCAACAGTTTTCCATTCCTCTTCAATAATTTTGACTATTTGTTTTGGAACATCCTCTTTCCAAGTAGAATTTTTTTCAAATACTGAATTATACAGTTTTTCTTTAACTGATGTTGCAGACAATGCTTTTCGTTCACCGAGTTTTGGTTTTAGTCTATACATTTTCAACATGTATCCTTCTGCCTTGTCTCCCGTGTATGAAAAATAATCTCCTTCAACACCATTGAGTATCTGCTTTCTTAATTTCCATGATTTTCTCCTTACTAATGGTGGGAGATATTTTTTGAATGGTGCTAGAAATGCATAATCATCAGTTATTTTGATTGAATCCCCAAAAATTGATTCAAGCATTTTTTTTCTAGTTTCAAAGTTAAATGGAAAACTTTTACTGTTTACTTCTTTTTCATCAGATCTAAAAATAACTGGCATTACTTTGACAATATCTGCATTTTTTTTCAATTCCTTAATGATCTCTACATGAGCATTTGTTACTGGATTTAGATGAGCAAGATATATGGCTGTGATCAATTATGATTTCTAAATAATTCTCATATTTCAATGATTAATTTATTGAATAATTCTATCCGTATGATTCGTATTTGACTTCAAAACTTCCATCTTCACGTTTATCGTGTTCTGTGATGAATCCTTTTGGTTTTAAAAAGTCCATAACTCCATCTATGGTGCCTTGCCAGCCACATACATAGAAAATTGTATTTTTTTGTGTTACTTTATCGCCAATTAATTCCTCTAATGGTGACATTCCATTATCTCTAGGTCTTAGGAATGTTTCAACTCTTCCAACTTGACCTGCCCAACTTCTATTAAACCACTCTTGAGGTCTACTTATTGCTGCTCTATATTTGAAATTCCATACATCCTTACCTTTTGCAATACTTTCATCTTCAAGATTGGTAAGCAAATCTTTGTAACTTAATTCATCAACGTAACTTGCGCCATGTAAAACAACAACCTCTCTTTTATCATTAGTATCATGAAGATGCTGTGCAAAACTCACAAATGGTGCAAGACCAGTTCCGCCACCAATACATACAATTCTTCTTGTATCTTTTTCGCCGTTTGGTAATTCTTGACTGATTCCTAATGCTCTACCTGTAGGTTTCAACCAAGATATTTCGTCCCCTTCTTTTACATTAAATATTTGTGTAGTTAATCTTCCTGGAAGTGGTTTTCTAACCCATCTAATTACAAATTCAATGTAATCTTTATTTTCTGGATGAGATGCTATTGAATATGCTCGTCTAACCATTTTATCTTTATCAGCTTTATTTGGTAATCCTAATGTGAGAAATTGACCTGCTTCAAAATCAGGAACTGGACCTTCCTTTGGAACAATTCTCATTATGAGAAGGTCTTCTTTTAATAATTGAACATAAGTGACAGTCGCTTTGTTATCTACTACCATGACAATTCAATCAGCATCTTGAACTTTAAATATATTGTGATAATTTGACTAACCTAATTTTTTAAATCGCTAAACGTTAATAACCAATTTACAAAATATTATTCAATCAGATTTCTGATTATTGGGCCGGTCGTCTAGTCTGGTAGGATAGGTGCATGGCATGCATCGGATCAAGGGTTCAAATCCCTTTCGGTCCACTTATTTTTTTAATTTCAATAATAGATTTTGTATTTGAGGATCATTATTTTTTGAAATTTCTTTAATTTTTTCTTCTGAAACAAAAATATTTGTTTGAATTGCTGCTTGTAATGCACTTTTTTGTACATCTAAATTGGAATCTGAAAATGCATTCAAAATAATATCTGTAATTTGATCTGCTTTTAGATATCCTAGAGATCCAATTGCACAAGATCTTACCATTCCGTGTTCATTATCTACCAGTTTAATTATATCTGGAATTGCCTTTTTTTCATTTCTGTTAGCTAATGCTAGCGCTGTAAAACTTTTGATATTTTTATTTGAAGAATTAAGATTATCAATTAAAATTTTTGAGATATCATTTTGATTTAATAAAAGTGAATTAAATGCTTCTCCTCTAACTTGTATACTGTTATCATTTAATCTTGAAATTATCTGTTGCAATATTTTCAAATTATTTGTTTCATGTAGAGTTTCTAAAATTCTAATTTTTTCTTGAGCGTTTTCTGATTCTAGTATTTTTGAAATATCTTCCAAACTATTTTTAAATTCTATTTTCAACATAATAATCTTAAATTTTTTCAATTTTTTATAATATTTATAAAAAATTCATTTTAACTTTAAATTATCGTTAAATACTATACTATCCATGTCCACTGAAACTAGAGACACCATATTCATTGGTAAAAAACCATTGATGGCATATGTAACATCAACGCTAATTCAATTGGCAAATGTGCCATCTGTCAACATCAAAGCTAGGGGACTCAGCATAGGTCGTGCTGTAGATGTAGCTCAAATTGTTGCACGAAAAACTGAAAATGCCGGATATTCTATCGGAAATGTCAAAATTGATTCAGAATCTTTGGAATCAGAAGATGGTAGAACACGAAATGTTTCAACAATAGAAATTGAAGTAAAGAGAAACGCAGAATAATTGCACTTTACTTAAAATTTTTTATTTTCTTTTTGTAAATTTGTACTTTGTTTCCATTTTTTTGAATTTATCTAACTCCACTAATTTATTAAATTGATCAAAATTCACCACTTTTTGTTTATATTTTGAAGTTGTTCCAGAATTTTTTAATTCTTGTAAAATATTCATTGTTGCAAATGTATTTGCAAATAATACTGATAATGGATATAGAACTATGTTGAATCCAATTTTGTTTAATGTTTCTGCTGAATTCATTGGAGTTGCTCCTCCCTCAATCATATTTGCTACTAGAGGTGCTTTGATCTCTTTTCCAATTTTCTTCATTTCATCTAATGACCTTGGTGCTTCAATGAATATGGCATCAGCACCTGTTTTTTTATTTTGAATTCCCCTTTCAATTGATTTGTCAAGTCCTTCTGTTGCTCTTGAATCTGTTCTGGCTACAATGACGAAGTCTTTATTTTCACGTGCATCAATTGCAGCACCCAGCTTTTCTGTATATTCTTCTTGTGGTATTACCTCTTTTCCTTGCATATGTCCACATCGTTTTGGCCATTTTTGATCTTCTAGAAATATTCCTGCTGCACCTGCAGCTTCTAATTCTTTTACTAATTTCCAAACACTTAGTGCATTACCATAACCTGTATCTGAATCAACAATAAGTGGAACTGAGATTGCATTTGATATCCTTCTTGCATTATCTACTGTTTCTGTTGCTCCAATAAATCCGTAATCTGGCATTCCAAATAATGTAGCTGATGTCCCATATCCAGTTTGAAACATTGCATCAAATCCAACTTTTTCAGCAATTTTTGCTCCAATTGCATCATAGACTCCTGGTATGACCAGAGGTTTTTTTGATTTTATCATACTAGATAATTTTTTCATAAATTTCTATTTTTTTTGAATTATTTATTAATTTTTTATTATTCGATTTTAATTTTTTTACTTTTTTTATCTACTTTCTTACCTTCCATTTTCTCTAATTCTTCTTGAAGGAATTTTTTATATTTTTGAGTTTCATCCTCTGTCATGTTTGATAAATTAGAACTTAGAATAGAACCCATAGATGAAATTTTTTCCAGTAAATCTAATGCAACAAATCTTCCAACGTTTCCTAATCTGAAAAGAACCTCTAATTGATTTTTAACAATATCATTAATTTTGTCCACATCTTGTGCTGTCTCTAAACCTTGTTTTGTTAATTGATATCTGCCATCTTTTGTTTCTTCAATTAATTTTTCGTCAAGTAGTCTACCTAATAATGGATAGATTAATCCTGGAGATGGTTTCCAAATCCCATTACTTTGTTCTACAGCATAATCAATAATTTCCTTTCCCGTGTATGTTTTCTCTTTTAGTAATTCCAAAATGAAATATCTTGAAAATCCTCTTGGAACTGAACTTCCTACTCTTTGAAACCATTCAGAAATCATCACTAGTGATATCACTAGTGATATATTTTAATATTTCTGAACAATACTTCATATTTAACCCAGGAATAGTGATTTTGTATTAAAATGGCTAATTCATTAGAATTTGATCTAATCATTTGTGGTTCCGGTCTTGCTGGATTGAGAGCTGCAATTTCAGCTGCAAAGAAAGGTCCACATCTTAAGATTGGTGTTGTTTCTAAAGTTCAAGTAATGCGTTCTCATTCTGTTTCTGCAGAAGGTGGAACTGCAGCAGTACTTTTTGAAGATGAGGGAGATACAATTGAATCTCATGTTTATGATACTGTAAAAGGTAGTGACTTTCTTGCAGACCAAGATGTAGCTGAAAGATTATGTGTAGAAATGCCTCAACAAATTCGTCAATTAGATCATTGGGGAATGCCTTGGTCTAGAAGAGATGATGGTAGAATTGATCAACGTAATTTCGGTGGTTATAGTTTTCCTAGAGCAACATATGCATCAGATAAAGTTGGATTTTATGAAATGCAAACTTTGTACGATACTTGTCAGAAATATGAAAATATTGAATATCTCAACGAATGGTTTGTAACATCAATTATTCACGACGGAAAAAAATTCATGGGTGTTACTGCTATTGAATTAGGTTCTGGTAATTTTTACACCATTAAAGGTAAAGCACTAATTATTGCAACTGGTGGAGCTGGGCGTTTGTACAGCTTTTCAACATATGCACTTTCTTCAACTCCTGATGGTTTGGATATGGGATTCCGTGCAGGTATGGCATTAAAGGATATGGAGTTTGTACAGTTCCATCCAACTGGAATTTTACCATCTGGAATTTTAATCACTGAAGGTGCAAGAGGTGAAGGTGGATATTTGCTTAATAGTCAAGGTGAGAGATTTATGAAAACTTACGCCGCTGGAAAAATGGAATTAGCTCCTCGTGATATTGTTTCAAGATCAATAATGACCGAAATTCAAGAAGGTCGTGGATTTAAACATGAAACTGGAGTTGATTGTATGAAACTTGATTTAAGACATCTTGGTGATGAAAAAATTAAAGAAAAATTAGGTGGTATTAGAGAAATTTCAATTAAATTTTCAGGAATAGATCCTTCAAAAGATTTGCTTGACATTAGACCTGTATGCCATTACATGATGGGTGGATTACATACTGATATTGATGGCGCCACCGAAATTCAAGGTGTCTGGGCAGCAGGCGAAGTGGCGTGCAATAGTGTACATGGTTCCAATCGTTTAGGTGCTAATTCAACTTCTGAATGTATTGTATGGGGCAAAATTACTGGTGAACTTGCAGCAGAATATGCTATGAATAATAATAATGGTGATCAATGGCCTCATCATTTAGTTGCAGCAGAAGAGAAGCGAATCTATGATGGAATTTTTAGAGGAAATGGAGATGTAAATCCATATGAAATTAGACAAGAATTAACTGATACTTTGAATGATAAGGCATATGTTTATAGAAATGAAACTGATCTTGTTGACGGTTTAAAGAAAGTTCGTGAATTGAAAAAACAAGCTTGGAAACACGTTGATGATAAAGCAAAAGAATACAATACTAATTTTGCAAATGTAATGGAACTCGATTCAATGTTTAGAGTTGCTGAGGTACTTTTAGTTGGTGCCATAAATCGTAAAGAATCTCGTGGTGCTCATTCAAGAACTGATTATCCTAAACGTGATGATGAAAATTTCCTATATCATACACTTGCTTATTATGATCCAAATGAACCAATAATGAAAAAACATCCTGTAACAATTACTAAATACAAACCAGTGGAGAGAAAATACTAGATGACTCGAGATGAAAATAAAGAAGGCATCAAAGGAATGGCTAATCCTGGCCGTTATGGAATTGAAAGAATAGCCTATCTGTTAATGCGTTTAACTGGATTGGGATTGTTAGGCTACTTTATTGCACATGTTTATGAAACAAGTAATATTTTACGAGGTCGAATGGGCTGGGATGATTTTCTAGCAATGACTCAAACCACTGAAGGCCATATCTTTTTAGTTCTTGTAATTGGAATGTGTGTTTTTCATACTGGAAATGGAATTAGAATCATGTTGGGACATGGTGGTGTTGGTGTAGGAAAACCTGCCAGACCAGATTATCCATATGATCCTGCATCTCAAAATTATCGACATAAAATAGGAATTTACTCCTCCATTGTTCTTGCTGCAGTTGCAATGATGTATGGAATGGCAGTAATGTTTGGTGAATAAAATGAAAGAAAGTACAATAATGAAAATTCACTATGGGACTGCTTTAGCATCAGTCGGCTTAGTTGCAGTTCATATTTTGATGCGTTTAACAACTGGATTTGCCGATTCTTTATCATACGAAAATGTTCTAGCAAATTATCGATCTGTTCCATATGTGATTATGCTTGAATTAATCTTGATTTTACTTGCAGTACATGGATTTAATGGATTAAGAGTTATTTTACTAGAATTAAAACAAGGTAGGGTTTATGAAAAGGCTGTTTCATACGGTGTTGTAATAGGAATGATTGTATTAATTGGATATGGCTCAAGAACAATAATTATGACAAATATGGGGATGGTATAGAAATGGCTCAGGTTTCTAGTGTTGCAGATGAACAACCACCAAATCCACTTTCTACAACAAAATCCATTTTACTTAGAATTTCAAGATTTAATCCTGAATTTGATGATTCAAATAAATTTATGGAGTTTACTGTATCTTATGAAAAATGGACAACAGTATTAGAAGCAATTCTAGATGTTAAAAAACATCATGATCATTCAGTAGCTGTTCGTTATTCTTGTAGACAAGCAACATGTGGATCTTGTGGTATGTTGATTAATGGAAAACCTAGATTGGCATGTTTTACTAAAATTAGTGAATTAGATTCTAATGTTGTAACTGTTGAACCAATGAATAATTTTCCCGTAATTCGTGATTTAGCTGTAAAATTTGAACGATTATTTGATACACATCAAAAAATCAAACCTTATTTGATAAATGATGATTCTGAATTAGATTCTGAACTAGATTCAAATAAAAAAGAATTCTTGCAAACTCCTAAAGAAGTAGAAAATTTCATCCAATTTGCAAATTGCATTAAATGTGGATTGTGTAATTCTGCATGTCCAACTATGACTACTGATTCTTCTTTTGTAGGACCTCAAGCATTAGCACAAGCATATCGATA
>CALCPD010000041.1 GCA_937897875.1 uncultured Nitrosopumilaceae archaeon | reverse complement strand
AAATTATAGAGGAAACTTCCTGTATGGTTTTATTGCTTGTGGTCCATACGAAGTTTTACCAGAATGGGTTTTTGATAAAGTATTTTGTCCATCTGTAGAAACAGACCCAATTACAGGTGAAGTAAAAGTAGCTCAAGTTGGATTAAGAAGAATCGAAAGTTCACTAATCAATGGAGGATATAAAAAAGAAGATGTTTTCATGGCACATCCAGAGATGCTTCAAAAATCTATCGGCCCAGATACCAAAGTTGTTGGAATCAATGTAATGGACCCTCTTGGAATGGCACCAGTTACTACAACTATGTCACCAGAAAAATTATCCTATGTAGCAATGAAATTTAAAAAAATGTGTGCAAGTATTATTCAACTCAAAAAGAAATATGATTTCAAAGTTGTAGTTGGAGGTAATGGAGCATGGGAATTAGCAAAATCAGATAGAATGAAAATTCACGGAATTGACACAGTTGTTGTCGGCGAAGCTGATGAATTAGCAGTTGATTTATTTCAAGATTTAGAAAAAAATGATGCACCAGAATTAATGCATTGTTTTGTAAGAAATTTAGAAAATATTCCAGTTATTGAAGGTCCTACAATTAATTCATTAATTGAAGCAATGCGAGGATGTGGAAGAGGTTGTGACTTTTGTGATGTCAATAAAAGATCAAAGAAAGACTTGCCATTAGAAAGATTACAACATGAAGCAAAAACTAACTTAGATTATGGATTTGATTCAATTTGGTTGCATTCAGATGAAATGTTACTTTATGGATGTGATAGTAGAGACTTTGTTCCAAACAGAGATGCAATTGTAGATTTATGGAAAGGTCTCAAAGGATTAGGTGCTAATTTCATTGGAACTACACATATGACGTTTTCAGCAGTTGCAGCAGATCCTACATTAATGCAACAAATTTCTCAAGTTAATGAACAAGATAAAACAGGTAGATGGCTTGCAACAAATCTAGGAATTGAGACAGTTTCACCAGACATGGTAAAGAAACACTTGGGTGTCAAAACAAAACCATTTGCACCTGAAGAATGGGGTAGTGTTGTAAGAGAGGGAGCAAAAATTCTCAATGAAAATCACTGGTTCCCAGCTGCAACTATAATCATAGGATGGCCTGATGAGACCCCAGATGATGTTCAATATACTATTGACATGATGAGTGACTTTAGAACAATGGACTTTAGAGGATTAGTAGCACCGCTACTATACCAAGACTTTAGTGAGAAAAACTCTATGCACTTTGGAAACCTAAATGAAGCCCAATTTACACTATTTTGGAAATGTTGGGAAAATAACTTGCGTGTGATTAATGACATTATTCCAATTATTCTAAGAAACAAAACATACGGACCACCAATGAAGGTATTCATGTATGGTATTCTCAAAGCAGGTACTTGGGCAATTATGAGGTATCTTAGAGGATTATGTAAAGATCTATTCAATGGTAAAACACCTGATCAAATCATTGACAAATATGCAAGAACAAAATCAGTATCTGAACCAAAATTCTTAACAAAAAAATTATAGAATTACTTTAATCGTTTGTAAATGGATTTGAATTCTGTTGAAATATTATACGACATGTTAAGTCGATGTACCAATAAATTCAGAGATGCACCATCACGACTTAATTGCCTCAAAATAGTCAAAGCTTTTTGAGGAGAATTTACAGACAATGGAGATTCTCCAGACCAGGTTTCAAAAGCACTCTCCACATCCAAGCTAAAATTCAAAATGAATTCTTTCCATGTAGGCATTGTATTTGAGGTATTTTCAGGAAGCAATACTTGAGATAGTTCACGAAATTGGTTCTTCCTATCTACAAACATCATATCTAAAGATTCATGAATTTTTTCCTGGGAATACTCTTCAGAATTTAACATGTACATTCCAGAAATACTCATAACAAAAGAATAGAGTTATCACAGATAAACTAGATAGTGAATTCTCTGAAAATTTATTCAAAAAAACAATCTAAAATGAATAGATGTAAAAATTATAGTTTTACTAAGATAATTGAATTATAGGCCTTGAATTGCTTGATCAGCAATCGTGTTTCTTTTTGGTGTTATTGAGATAAAGTAAACTTTATCGGCTCTTTCAACAGATTCCACTTTTTTGTAAGATTTTGATGATATATCAAATTCATAAATTCCTGCTTCAAGTTCACCTTTTGCATAAAGCATAAGATATGATTCTCCAGTTGATGGACTAAGTGGAATAAAAGACATGATACTACCTTTGTAAGAATTAATTGGTATAGTATTCTTCATTGGAGGTGCAGCTGCTGACATGTACATGAAGAGATCCTCAATATTTTCAAATTCTTCATACTCAGTATTCATAATACCAGATACTTTGTTTCAATATAATAACCTATTATGTTGTAGTAAAATTATTTTCTTGATTTAATTTGTTGGTTAACTTTCATTGCAATTAATGCAGGTGCTGCAATGTACATTCCCAAATTCAATGCAATTACTGACAATCCAAGTCCCAAGACTTCTGATTCAGAGTCTGCATTTTCCATGATTGCCAAAGTTGAGAGCATTGGTGTCAAACCAAGTTTTACAATCTCTTTGAAGACTGGACTTTCACGTTCCATGTCTGCTATAATTGGTGAGAATGAATAGTATGCTTCATTGAATGTACTCATGAAAGCACTTCCAGATTCTGTATTCATTAATTGATTATCTCTAATTTCTCTAAGCATCTGAACTTGCGGTGCAAGTTCTGAGCCGTATGTGGCTGTTGCAATTAGGCAGCCTCCTCCTTCTTCAGTAGATGGAGTGGATGGTTGAGCAATTACTTCACCTACTAGGATATCAAATATTACAGATTCCTTTGGAATAGGAGTAAATAAAATTCCTTCAGCATCTATCTGAATATTATATAATCCATCTTTTGGAAATTCAAATTTGAATCCATTTATGATTCCTTCAGATGTATGAATTAAATTTGGAGTTTGAAATAATGTTTCACCAGATTCTGCAATTGTAATTCTATAATCTATATGAACTTGAGTTTTTTGTGTCATTGGATTAATGAATTCTATTGGTAACTTAGTTAATTGACCAGTTTTAACATCATCATAAGATATTTTGACATCTAATGTTCCTTGATCTGTTGGTAAAGTTTGAGATTCAGCAAATGCAGGAATTGTGAAAAGTGGAATTAATAATAAAACTAATAAAAATTTCATACCAGGAGTTTTAATCTAACAAATAAAAATTATACTCAAATTTTATCCAAAAAGATTACCACGCATAGAAGTTTGATACCATCTTTAAATATGGAATTAGCCGAATTTTTGTATTGTTTAAGCAGATTGGATTGTTGATTATTGTAGTTGGAATTTTTACTATTCCTGCGATTATTCCAGATGTATTTGCACACGGGCTTGGTGGGGATCAAGCTGAACCAATAACTTTTGGTGATATGGAAGTAACTGTAAGAACACAACTAGATCCATCTGATATCACTGTTGGATATCTTGATCCAACAAATATGCAAATTCGTTTCTTTGATACATTAACTGACACGAATCTTGATAAGGTAACATATAGAGTTGAACTTTGGCAAAGTGGAGAGCTTTTAGCTAGAAATCTGTTTTATGATAATGATGGAAGACTAGACGTAAAAATCAAACCACAACTTGGATGTGATAA
>CALCPD010000040.1 GCA_937897875.1 uncultured Nitrosopumilaceae archaeon | reverse complement strand
AGTTTTTTGCCTGGGGCAGGTGCTTTTTGTAAAGCCCCTAAAGAACGAGCTGTTTTAGAATCATCCATTTTAGCAATGTCAGAGTAAAGATCAGCCCTACGCTTAGCAGATTCTGAAAATTTTTGTAATTTTGCTAGTCGTGCCTTTAACGGATCATTCATTTCAACATTATTTTAGAAAAAATTAGTTAAGATTCAAAGATAAACAATGATTACCCTCAAGTCAACAAAGAATAACTAAGTCAAACAGACATAAAATTATAGTAGATTATTGATCATAACAAGAATAGATGAAAAATAAAAACTCAAAGAGATTAGATTCAATTAAAGCGGCACATGAAGTGGAGAAAACACGATCAAGTTCCAGAATGGAAGATTATTTAGAAATTATTTCAGAATTAGTAGAACTGAAAGGTTATGCTACAACATTAGATATTTCAAGATACATGAACGTTAGTGCCCCAAGTGTTACTAAAATGCTACAGAGATTAGATGAAGGAAAATTTTTAGAATATGAAAAATATCATGGAATTAATCTAACAAAGAAAGGAATTCAAATTGCAGAAGGAATTAGACAAAACCATGGAATATTGTTAGAATTCTTCGAGATTTTAGGAGTAGGATACGATACTGCAAATCAAGATACTGAAGGAATTGAACATCACCTTAATCCAAAAACAATCAAACAATTAAGAAAATTCATTACTTTTCTAAAAGCAAATCCAAAAATTATTGATAATTTTAAAAATCTTTAAGATATAATTGAATATCATTTTGAGAAGAAGTTTGATTTAACAAATTCCTTCCAATATCAGAACGTTTTGGAATTTTGATTTGTCCTTTTTTACCAATTCTAACAGATGTAAAAAATTTACCATTAAGAAAAATATCAGCATGTAGAGAAGTAAATTCCCGATTTACAGTTAACAATAATGCAGTTTTAGATTCTGAAAAACTAAAAGGAAGATCATTTGAAGTTAAAGATAATTCTTCAGAATCTTTGGCAACAACATCAATGTGAACTTTAAGGAATTTTTCAATTTCATCAATATTTGAGCCTCCTCTACCAATTATAGATGCAATGCAGTCTTCATGTACACTAACTTTTACACGATTATTGGACAAAATGTCAACTTGTGCATTAGAATCATATCTCTGAAAATAATCTTTAATTTTATCTTCAGCTAATTTTTCAATTCCAACTTTTTCGTCACGTTGTTGTACAGGAACAATGACATTTTCTTCGCCAAAAGTATAGATTTCATGTTCCAAATCATTATTTTCAAAATTTCTTATTTCAATCACAGGTCTTGCTAGATCAGACTCAGTCATACCTGTAGGAACTTTTACCTTTAATTCTAAATCATAGACTTTTTCGATATCACCATTATTGACAAATACAACAGTATCCAATACATTTGGTATTATACCAAGTTCAATTTTTCCAATAAATCTTTGAATTGCATCTAAAGGAGAATTAGCATGAATTACACCAACCATGCCAACTCCAGTTAATCGTAAATCAGAAAAAGTAGTGAAATCTTCTCTTCGTCGTACTTCATCAAAAATAGTATAATCAGGTCTAACAAGTAATAAAATGTCTGCAGTATTATCAAAACTCCCATCTAATTTGCTATACTGAGTAATCCCAGAATTTACTTGTAAATCTCGAGGAGATTCAAATGTTTTAACAATTTTTCCTTGTTGATGATAAAAATTTGCTAAACCAGATGCCAAAGTACTTTTTCCAGAACCAGGGGCACCAGAAATAACAATGCCTTCAGCCCTATCAGTTAAACGTTGCATCAAGGATTCAGAAATGGAATAATCATCAAGAGACAATTGAACAGTAGGGTGGACTATAGTTATTTCATATGATTCAGAAAACGGAGGGTAAGTGATTGCAATACGATAATCATCATATTGAATCACAGACGCACCAGTTTTAGAAATTTCAACAGTACTAGAATCAGAAATATTTGTAGCAGATAAAATTTGGGAAGAAATCATTTTCAAATAATCTCTTGTAAGTACTTCATCACTAATTTGAGTAAGTAGGAATTCTCCAGGTTTTCCTCTTTTAGCAAGAGGAAATTGATTTTCTTTTAAATGAATACTCATTGTTATGCTGTCGAAAAATTTTAAAAATTCAAGTTTTTCAAAAACTATCTTAGGCTTTAAAAATACAGTTTGAACATCTTCAGCTTTTGCAACTAAATGTTGAACCTTATCAGATGTATAAAGAATTGCATCATTTTGTTTTGCAATGTCAATAATTAAAGCATCAATTCTCCCACTTGATGCAAATTTAATATCATTTATGTCAGGATGAGAACCTTTTAAGAGAATTTTTACTCCAGAATCCTCAGATAATTTATGCAGTTTTTCAATTTGTTCTAATCCGACAAAACCCTGTTGTTTGTGATTGGAAGCTTGAGATTGAAGTTCATCGAATACTGCCTGTGGAATAATTAAGTCAGTATTTCTAATATCACCAGATTCAATTTGTTGAACAAGATTACCATTAATGATAACACTAGTATCAGCAACAATGATCATAAATTATAGTCAATCTATCAATATAAAAAATATCCATAATATCAGTTAAGATTTGATATCAATCTACCTAAACATTAGTTTAGAACGAGCAAATTCATCTCTGTGGTTTACCATAGGTTTTGGATAATTTACTGAAGAATCGAGTGGTTTTGATTCAATATTATGTATCTGATTAACAGTTAATTCAGATAATTCAGGAATCCATTTTTTGATATAGATGCATTCTGGATCAAATTTTTTTTGTTGTAACCAAGGATTAAAAATTCTATTAGGTTTTGGATCATATCCTGTTGATGCAGACCATTGCCAGCTACCAGCATTTACACAAGGATCATAATCGATCAAATATTTTGCAAAATGTCTTTCTCCAAGCCTCCAATCACATTGTAGATCCTTTGTAAGAAAAGAAGCAGCAATCATCCTAGAACGATTGTGAATGAAACCAGTTTGTTTTAATTCACGCATACCAGCATCAACCATAGGAAAACCAGTCATCCCATTACTCCATTTTTCAAATTTTTTTATATTTTGAGACCACTTTAAATTTTGAAATTTTTTTTGAAATTCCTTTTTTTGAGAATAAGGAAAGTGATACATCAAATGTGAAAAGAAATCTCGCCAATACAATTCAGAAATAAAAGAATGATCACTTCCAAAAAACTTTGATGCAGCATGATAAACTTCTCTAATAGAAATTGTTCCAAAACGATTATGCGTAGAAAGTTGTGAAGTAGGCTTAGATGGAATGTTTCTTTGTGCTTTATAATCTGCAATTTTATCAAAATTTTCTAAAATTTTCAAACCATTTTTTCGTCCACCCTGAAGAATTGTTTTTTTAGGAATAATTTTTTCAATTTCCAAGATAGTATCATCAGAATTTTGTTTTGAATTTATTAGATTCCTGTATGAAAAAACTTCTGGAGTTTTAACTTCAAACTTAGATGCAGCATGATAAAATGGAGTAAATACAAGAAAAGGAGTACCGTCGTCTTTCAAAACTGAACCAGGATGAGATAATAAAAGATCATCAGAGGGTTCAAAAGCAATTCCATTTTTATCACAAAATATTTTGAATTGATTATCACGAAATCTACCATATGGAGAATTATCTTTATTCATAAAAATAGCAGAAATATCATCTTCAATTATTGATGAAGAAATTAAAGATGAAACAGAATTATTTTTGATAAGTAAATTACAATTTTTCTGTTTTACTTGTAAAAACAAGTCTTTTAACGAATCAATCATAAATCTAATTCGCATTTCTGAGAATACAAGATTATTAGGATTCAACAAAGTTTTTTCAAATAAAAAACAAAGAATTACCTGTTCAGAATTTTCACATGCTTGAATTAAAGCAGTATTGTCATCTAATCTATAATCACGTCTAAAAACAAAAAGAGATTTTTTATATTTCAATAACGGTACTAAATTTTTTTAAATTAAAACCCTTGAGGTTAGTATTCTGTGAGTAATAATAGGATTAAAAATTGTAAACTAAAGTAGGTGCCTAACAGGGACAATAATTCAACGAGTTAATTTACTGATGAAAATTCAAGATTTGGTTGGTAAAAGAAAACAAACAGGTAGGATCAAAATGACTCACTCTCATTAAAAAATTCAAAAATAACTAGTTAAATCATGCACCAAGAAACAACAAAAAAC
>CALCPD010000039.1 GCA_937897875.1 uncultured Nitrosopumilaceae archaeon | reverse complement strand
CTGTAGATGATCTAATTTTATCCGTTAAGAAAGGTCAGGTTTTTGGATTTTTGGGACCTAATGGTGCTGGAAAATCCACTACCATCAAATTACTTACAACTTTGATTAGACCATCATCTGGCTCATTATCTATTTTAGGAATAGATGCAATTTCAAATCCATTAAAAATTCGTAGTAAAATTGGTGTAGTTTTACAACAACCTAGCTATGAACCTACACTATCAGTTGAAAAATCTCTTGATAAATATGGCATGATGTGGAATATTTCAAAAACTGAGCGTAAAAAACGATTAGAACAACTTTTGAAAGATTTTGATTTAGTTGAAATTCGTAAGAAAAGAAATGAAGATCTTTCTATAGGTCAACGAAGGCGTGTACAAGTTGCACGTGAGTTTATGCACGATATGGAACTTTTATTTTTAGATGAACCTACTGTGGGATTAGATCCTGAAGCACGTAGAAAATTACTAGATTATTTAAAAAATAAAGTTAAAACAGGTTTAACAATTTTTTATACTACTCATATTTTATCTGAAGCTGAATATCTTTGTGATAAAATAGCTATAATTGATAAGGGAAAAATTCTTACTGTTGATTCACCAGATGATTTAAAAAATCAATTTGGAAAAGAAAAAACAATTAAAATTCATTTATTAAAAAAACAATCTAATATTGATTCCTTATTAGTTGACATACCAGATTATGAAATTAATTTTGATACTGGAACAACAATAATTATTCATTCAGAACAATCAGAATTAATTTTGCTCCGAGTTTTAAAAATTCTTAACGAAAATAATATAGACATTGAAGATTTATCTGCAGTACCAACAAACCTTGAAGATATATTTTTAAAAATGATGAGGGAAAATGCATCCAATAATTAGACTTGTTAATAGAAATCTAACGATTTCACTTAATCCTGGATTTTTAATTTGGCAAATTATTTTTCCTTTAATCTATATTTTTGTGGCAGGTTTTGCATATGGTCCATTAATCAATCAAGTTCCATTTGGTGGAAAAGAACTTGATTATCCTGCATTTTTAGCATCTGGTATGATTGGATTTAATATTATGAATAGTACATTGATTTCTGGAATTTTAATTTGGAATGATAGAAGACATGGAATGTTTGAACAAATTATGTCTGGTCCATTTACTAGAAGTCATTACATTCTTAGTAATATTTGCACTATAGGCATAATTGGACTTGTTAGTGCTTCCTTAATTGCTATAGTTGGATATCCTGTTATTTTTCAATCAGCAGAATTTTCAATAGTTACAATTCCAATCATTATTTTTGGTGCAATTGTAGGCTCAATCTTGTTTGGATCATTAGCCTCAATTATTTCTACTAGATTACGTTCAAGTGAAGGATTTAATGTAATTATTAATACTGTTTTTCTTTTCTTTGCTTTTGTTAGTTCTGCATTTTACCCCGCAGATACAGCACCTGAACCATTACGTACAGCATTTTATCTAAATCCATTAACATATCTTGTTGATATAATTAGAGCAGGAATTTTTGGAACTGTTACAGAATTTGTTATTTATGAAATGATTGTTCTTGCTGCACTTGCAACTATTCTTTTTATTATTGCTTCAAAACTATTAACAAGATTAGATTTTTAAAAATTAGAATTATTTTTTAAATTTTTCATACATTTCATTAACTGTTTTAATCATATCTAAATTTTCATACTCTACTAAATTTAAATTTGGAATTACACAATGTCCTCCAATAATACCTGGAAACATTTTTGGTCTATTGCCCAAATTTTCATGAATTTCATCAGCAAATTTCCACATTTCATCAAAATCAACATTCTCTTTTTCACATATCATTTTAGTAATTTGAGCATAATTGATTAACCATCCATAATATGTTGTATCAACTAATATTTTTGCAAGCTCTGCAGTTTTTGTAGTTGACATCCAATCTACTTTTTCAAATCTATTTTCTAAATCTTTTTTTATTTTTGAATTTATTTCTGTACCATCAAATGAAATAAATTTTGTATATTTTTTAATATCATCTAAAAATCTTCTATGCACTCCACGAACTGGCGAAAATAAAATTGGTATTGATGATCTTTCTTGTATGGTTTTTGTAGTTCCTGGTTTTACAGTTGAATGAATTACAACAACTTGAATGTTTTTTATTTTATTAATCCATTCAATTACAATATCTGTAAATTTTTCTAATTCTCCTGGTAGACAGACATGAAGATATTGTGGATTCTCTATAATTTCATTTTCAGTATAATTTTTACATTTTGAATCATCTAAATCAATTCCAATACAATCAAATTTTCTATCTACAAGTAAATCAAATAATGTCTCTCCCACTTCTCCCATTCCTAAAATAATATCTGTCATTATGCCTAATCTGAGTAATATTGACTATATTATGTTCATGCTACCATTATCATTGATTTTTAAATAAAGTAGCCCGGGCAAGACTCGAACTTGCGTCTCGGGCTTCAAAGGCCCAAATGCTTGACCGCTACACTACCGGGCTACTAAATCGAGCACTGCTATTCCCTTAATGAACTTTTTAATTCAATTTGACTCTTAAAATCAAATTAGAATTAATTTTTGATTATTTTAACTAGTTTTTCTATGGGATCTTCCATCTCTTTAACAATTTTTTTTGCTCTTTCTTGAGTAGTATTGTTTTTTCTTTCAAAAATTTTCTTTATATGGTTTGAAATTTTATTTGGATTTGTTTCTCTTTTTACTAAATTTTTTTTAACTAAGAACTTTTCTACAATATTTGGCACTGCGTTATATGATATTGTGGGAACACCCATTAAAGCAGATTCTGCTGTCATGGTTCCACCAGATCCTATAAAAATATCTGTATTATTTAGTAAATATTTTCCATCAAATGACATTTTAACAATTTTTACTTTATTACCAATAGCTTTTTGTAAATTAACAATTTGTTTAGCATATCTTCCTAATATGACAATATTTTCATTTTCATAATCTTTTACAATTTTTTGAATTATTGGAACAATTTTACTTGATTTTGATGTATATGATGCTTCTTCTTCTTCAACTCTAATCAAAATATTTTTTCTGTTATTATTTTTAAATGGTAAATTATAATTTTCATCAATTTTCCTTTTCATTGTTACTACTGCATCAATTGCTTTGTATTGTACAATATCTTTTTCATTAATTCCATATTTAGAAAATTCTTTTTTTGATATTATATGTGGAATAAGTAATTTTTGAATCAATGGTAATGTTAATTTCATTACTGCATTAGCATGAGGAGAATCACAAAACATTATGTGCTTAATTCCTAATCCAAATGAAATTCGTGCAGCTTCTGGTGATCCAAAACTAATTACTAAATCAGGTTCAAATTTCTTTATTCTATTTGATAATTTTTCTATTCTTTCAATACTTGCTTTGAGCTTACTTTTTTTATCCCCACCACCATGTTTTCCAATGAAAATAAGGTCAAAATGACGTATTTTTGATAATTTTGAAACTTCATGGTATTCTCTAGAAGTACACAAAAGATCGTGTTTTTTACCTAATCTTTCAACTATTGGTTCTGAAAACAATAATTGTTTTGGTGTTAGAATATCAATCCATATTTTCAAGTATTCTTGATAATTATTGTACTTCAATAAGTTTTTCTTAGTCCATAATCATCTCTTATTGATGGCAGGACCAAAAGTTGTTGTTTATGGGTTAAGTACAGAAGGATATGCTATTGCATCTCAAATGGCCATTAAAGGTGCTGATGTGTACATTATAGATGAATCAACTCCATCAGCAATATCTCTGAAAGCTGAAATTGCTAAAACTTACCCAAATGTTTCTTCTCTAAAAGAAGATGAACCATTATTAGCTATGGAACCAATTGATGTAGCCATTTCTAAAGCTCAATATCTTTTCTTTACTCCAAGAATTAGAAAAACTGGTCAAGATATCAAAACAGAAATACATTCTAAATTCAAAGATGCAGTTACATCATTAAAGAAAAATAGTTCAGTAATATTTACACTAGCAACTGGGTTTGGAGGCAATAATGAAAATATCTCATTATTAGAACATGTAACTGGACTTCAAGCTGGTAAAAATATATCGTATTTTTATTATCCGTTAGAGGATCTTAATCAACAACCAAAAATTATTGGTTCATTTAATGGCAAAGAGGATTTGGTTCTTTCTGATTTACTTACTACTACTAAAAAAGAAAAAAAATTTGTAGCCATTTCATCATCAGAACATTTTCATGCAATTGATACTTTATCAAGATTTTCTAGTTTATGTAGCATTTTAGAAGTTTGTAAATATGCTCATGATGAAATTACAAAAAATGATCTTTCTTCAATTGATTTTCAAGAAATATTTTTAGATAATATGATAAATGGGTTGTTTGATCTTAAAGCTTTAGGCTCATCATTTGAAGGTTCAAACTCATTGATGTATCTGATTAATGGAAGTGTAAAAGGTATTGATGGTTACATTAAAAGATTAATTGATGAAATTCGTGGAACATTAAAGAAAAATGATCTTAAAGCAAGTAGGACAAAAATTGCTTTATCTTGGACTCTTGATCAACATGCAATGCGTGGAGATAAAATTGAGATGCTCCAAAATCTAACTTCAAGATTACGGGATTATATTGGAGATGTTGAAGCTTATGAAGATCCAGATTTCAATTTATTCCATAGCGATAAAACTACAATCATAGTGGCATGTTCTCAATCTGATTTTGATAACATTGAAAAAACCAAAAAGGATTCTAATTTAATAATTGTTAAAGCTAATCCTCTTTGTGAAACACTTCAATCATGATATAAATTAGCTAAAAAATAATTCTGTTTAAATTGTCTGAAGAAAATAATTCTGATGAAATTCCTGTTGAAGTTATTTCTGATGAAAAAATTGAAACTAATAATTCTGAAGAAGAATCTAAACATACGGATAATTTAGAACAAATTTCTGACGATCCAATAAAATTATTGGAATTAGAAAAACAAAAGGTATCTCAATATGAAGAAAAATTAAAACATGTATTAGCAGATTTTCAAAATCTTAGTCGAAAAACTCAATCTGATATTGAAAATGGTGTTAATTCTAAAATTAATGAATTCATGTTAGATTTTATCAAAATTTATGATGATTTTATACGAGCTAAAGAAGTGATATCTGAAAGTAAAATTAATGCAGATGGTTTAAATTCGATTTTAAAAAATATGGAATCATTAATGCAAAAATACAATGTTACGCCTATTGAGGCATTGGGCGAGATTTTTGATCCAAATTACCATGAAGCTATTTCAATAATCTCTGATTCAACTTTAGATGACAACACAATCACAAAAGAGATCAGGAAGGGATATATTTCTCATGAGAGGATTATAAGACCTACGCTAGTAGAAATTTCAAAAAAAGAGGATAATGATAAAAATGACTAAAATTATTGGGATTGACTTAGGAACAAGTAACTCTGCTGCTGCAGTTGTAATGGGTGGAAAACCAACTATTATTCCTGCAGCTGAAGGAGCAACTGTCGGTGGTAAAGCATTTCCATCTGTTGTTGCATTTGGTAAGGATGGTGAGCTTTTAGTTGGCGAACCTGCTAGAAGACAAGCTGTTACTAATCCTGATAATACCATTGTAGCTGCCAAAAGAAAAATGGGTTCAGATGAAACTTTTAAAATTTTAGATAAACAATACAAACCTCAACAAATTTCTGCATTCATTCTTCAAAAAATTAAAAAAGATGCTGAAGCATTTGTTGGAGAACCAATTGAAAAAGTAGTGATTACAGTTCCTGCATATTTTGATGATAATCAGCGTCAAGCTACTAAGGATGCTGGTACTATTGCTGGTCTTGATGTTGTTAGAATTATTAATGAACCAACTGCTGCATCTTTAGCATTTGGATTAGATAAAGCTAAACAAGATATGAAAATACTTGTTTTTGATTTTGGTGGTGGTACATTAGATGTTACTATAATGGAAATGGGAGGTGGTGTCTTTGAAGTACTCAGTACATCTGGTGATACTAAATTAGGTGGAACGGATATGGATAAAGTTCTAATTGACTATGTTGTCGATGAATTCAAGAAAAAAGAAGGCGTTGATTTAACTTCGGATTCAACTGCTATGACAAGAATTAGAGAGGCTTGTGAAAAAGCAAAAATTGAATTGTCAACTGTAATGGAAACTGATGTAAATCTACCTTTTATTGCACATGATCCCTCTGCAGGTGCTAAAAATCTTGAATTGAGAATTACAAGAGCTAAATTAGATGAATTAATTGGACCAATTGTTGACAGATGTAAGCCCTCAATACTAAAAGCATTAGAAGATGCAAAATTATCAAATCCTGATATTAATAAAATTGTCATGGTTGGAGGACCAACTAGAATACCTCTAGTCAAAAAATTTGTTAGTGAAGTAATTGGTCAAGAAACTGAATCTGGAGTTGATCCAATGGAAGCAGTAGCAATGGGTGCTGCAATTCAGGCAGGTATCATTGCTGGTGATGTAACAAGTGATATTGTTCTACTTGATGTGACACCTTTAACACTGGGAATTGAAACATTAGGTGGTGTACGAGAACCACTAATTGAAAGAAATACAACTATTCCAACTTCTAAAGCTAAAGTTTTCACAACAGCTGCTGATAATCAAACAGCTGTAACTATTCATGTTGTTCAAGGAGAAAGACCAATGGCAACTGATAATGTTTCATTAGGAAGTTTCAATCTTACTGATTTACCACCAGCTCCAAGAGGAGTTCCACAAATTGAAGTTAAATTTGATATTGATGCAAATGGAATTATCAATGTTACAGCAAAGGATCTAGGTACACAAAAAGAAGCAAAAATTACTATTGAATCTAATTCAAAATTGTCTCCTGAAGAAATTGAAAAGCTAAAAGAAGATGCTGAGAAGTTTTCTGACGAAGATAAAGTAAAGAAAGAAAAAATTGATCTCAAAAATGAGGCAGAGAGCTATATCTATACTACTGAAAAATTAGTAAATGTTGATCTTAAAGATAAGATTTCACAAGAACAAGGAATTAAAATTACTGATGCAGTAAAAGAAGTTAAGGAAGTTTTAGATAAAGAGCCATCTGAATTAAAACCTAAACTAGAAGCACTCCAATCTTTAGTTAATGAAGTAACCACAGAACTTTACAAAAATGCTACACCACCTCCAGGTGCTGATGG
>CALCPD010000038.1 GCA_937897875.1 uncultured Nitrosopumilaceae archaeon | reverse complement strand
AGGTAATGCACTTGTAATTATAGCTCTTTTATTCATTATACAGTTTCCAAAAGCAAGATTGGAGTTAAGAAGTTTTACCAGTTATTTGCGTATTTTACTTGTTCTGGAGTTAATTTATCAATTTTAACATCCATAGCTTTCAATGCATCAAATGCAATTTGAATATCAATTTCTTTAGGAACATCAATAATTTTATTTTCCATTGTTTTGTGATTTTTAAGAATATACAACACAGACAAAAGTTGATTTGAAAATGATTGTGCCATTACTTCTGGAGGATGTCCTTCTGCAGAAACCAAGTTAGCAAGACGTCCTTGTCCAATCAAGTAAACTTTTCTACCATTTTTCAAAGTACATTCATCAAGTGTTGGTCTAACTTCTTTAACAGATTTAGATTTCTTGAGTAAAAATTCAGCATCTATTTCAACATCAAAGTGTCCAACGTTACCCATTATTGCACCATCCTTCATTTTCAAAATGTGTTCTTTTCGAATTACACTAGTCATTCCAGTACATGTGATAAACATGTCACCAATTTTTGCTGCTTGAGACATTGGCATTACTTCAAATCCATCCATATGTGCTTCTAGTGCCTTAATAGGATCAACTTCAGTTACAATTACTTTTGAGCCCATTCCATTGCATCTTTCTGCAACACCACGACCGACCCAACCATATCCAACTACTACAACACGTTTTGATGCCATTAGTAAATTCATAGCGCGTAAGTAGCCATCAATAGTACTTTGTCCAGTACCATATCTATTATCAAACATATGTTTAGTGTAAGCTTCATTTACCAAAATTACAGGATAACGTAATTTACCTTGATTCTCTACGGCCCGAATTCTAGTTACACCAGCAGTAGTTTCTTCAGTAGCTCCTAAAACTTTCATGTCTTTGAATCGTTTATCAAAGTGTGCTTTGATATTCATATCAGCACCATCATCAGTTAGAATTGTTGGTTTATGTTTGAGTACCTGATCAATTGACCAATCATAGTCTTTTACAGATTGTCCATGCCATGCATAAACATTGATTCCTTGAGATGCCAAAAATGCGGCAATATTATCTTGAGTGGTTAAAGGATTACCGCCACAAACTGCTACTGTTGCACCTAATTCTTTAGCGCCCATTAACAAAACAGAAGTTTCTTTTGTTACGTGTAAACAAAAACCAATGGTGATTCCCTTTAGGGGTTTTGATTTTTTTAATCGATTAATCGTATTATCTAAAATTTGCATATGGGATCTAGCCCATTCATAGGAAAGTTTACCCTCTTTGATCAATTTTGGACTAGATTTTACTTTACTCAATAAACAAAACCCAGTCAGGGGCTATAAAATACTATCATGCGAATGTAAATAAATGACAGATATTTGATTAAACTCATGGCATGGAAAAAGATTGCAGAGAAAGGCGAAGTACCTTCAGGTGGGGGTAAAGCATTCAAAATCGATGGAAAACAAATTGCAATTTTTAATCAAGATGGTTTTCATGCCATGGATGACCTTTGCGTTCACCAAGACGGATCAATTGCACCGGGCAAATTAGAAGGAGATATAGTTGAATGCCCATTACATTTCTGGCACTACAACATCAAGACAGGAAAATTAGTAGATTATCTCAAAGATGTAAAATTAGAAACATATGAAGTCGAAAAGAGAGACGACGGACTCTATGTGGATATTTAAAAAAAATTAACTAATAATTTCTTTAAATTCATTTAAAAGTTTGATATCAACAAAATCAACATCATATTTGGCTTGTTCCTTATACGAATAATCGAGTTTAATTAATTCAGATAAAATTTCTAACCCTTCCTTAATTTTACCAGATTTTATTATTGAGGAAGATTTGTTATATAATGCAGTCTTGTTTTGGGGTTTAATTTTTAAAACTAGATTAAAACAAGTTATGGCTATATCGTATTGTCCAGTATTATGGTGACATAATCCCTTATTCAATAATGCTAAGAGGTTTTCTTTTTCTTGTAAAAGAACATCATCATAACAAAGGATAGCTTCATTGAACCTACCAAATCTTCCAAAAATATTCCCTTTTTTCAATAATGCTTCTAAATGAGTTGGTTTTTGATCAAGAATTTTTTCATAAAAAGATAATGCTTCTTTTGGATTGTCTAAATTTAATGATCTTTGCCCTTCACTCAACAATCTTTCTATTTCAGACATAATTAAAAATCTCAAATATTTCTATCAACAAACACATTACCAAATGTAAAGCATTTATCATCTACAACTACATCAATTGGATTAGGATCAATATTTGTATTCAACATTGATTTGATTTCATTTTTAGTAAACCATTGACTTCTAAAACCAAGACTATTGTGAAAAACTCTATTTTCTTCATCAAAAGAATCATCATCTATTTGTTTAATCATTGGAATCATGGAATGGTATAATTTTGGGGCAACAAAACCAAAGTCATCGCCATTAAACATAGTTAACACTACCAATCCATTTTTTCCAGCAATAATTTTCATATTATCAATGAATTTTTGGCGCTTATCAGAAGGAACTACACCCAATGTATTGTATGAACACATTACAACATTGGCATCATTTAATTGAAAATACTCAGGTAAATTAGAATCAGTAAGATCATATTTTAAAAAACTAATTTTTGAAACTCCATCATGTTTGCTATTTTTATGATTTGCAAAATTTAGCATGGAGTCAGAATTTTCAACACCAAAAAATTCAATTGAATTATTATGTAATTTTTTATCAAGAGCAAAAACTACTCTCCCAGTACCGGCACCCATATCAATAATTGAAAAATTACTGTTTTTGTTGCTATGTTTTTGGCACAAAATATTAAGAATTTCAATTTCCTTGTCAAGATAATTAATTATTAATGGACTTTGATTATCTTCCACACTCTTATCATAATTAGCTGCTAAATTATCCCAGGATTTATTATCCATAATTTTCTCCAATTTCCAATTAATTTAAAGTCTAAGATGATTATTCAATTAAAGACTAGCACTAGAGGTCAATTTTTATTCCAAGTTATTTTTTAGAAATATCATTGAATCAAGATATCATTAATAAAATAATTTCACAAGATTATGCTTCAATTACAAATAGAATTGAAGAGTTTATAGAAAATGAAATAAAGAAAAATAATGCAAAAGGAATAATTTTAGGCCTCAGTGGAGGAATTGATTCAGCAGTTTTAGCATACATTTGTAAAAGAAAATTAAAAGAAAAAACACTTGCTCTGATTTTACCAGATACAACAATTACACCTAACAGTGAAACTGAAGATGCAATGAAAATCATTAGTTTAACAGGAATTGAGCATAAACTAATCGATATCAAACCAATTGTAAACGAATATTCCATGTATTTAGTACCAAATGAAAAATCAAAAGGAAATCTCAGAGCAAGAATAAGGACAAACATACTCTACTATTATGCAAACATTGAGAATTATTTGGTTTTAGGTTCCAGTGACAAAAGTGAATATCTTATAGGATATTTTACAAAATATGGTGATGGTGCATCAGATCTAACACCAATTGTTTCATTGTATAAATTACAAGTTAGGGAAATTGCAAAATACTTAGGAATTCCAGAAAACATAATATCAAAAAAGAGTAGCCCTCATCTTTGGAAAGATCATGAAGCTGAAAAGGAATTAGGCATACAATATGAAGAAGTAGACTCAATTTTGTACTGTCTAATTGAAAAAGGACTTTCAATTCAAGAAACGGTAGAAAGGACAAACATAGATAAAGAAATAGTTGAAAAAATTCATAATTTAAACATAAACAGTGAACACAAAAGATTACTACCACAAAAAGATGACATAAAATAATATGAATATTCAAGATACTTTATCCAGTACTGAACAAAAAGTAGATAATTCAGAAAAAATTAAGATTTATCTTTGCGGAGTTACTGTATATGATGAATCACATATAGGACATGCCAGAACAATAATTGTTTTTGATGTATTAAGAAAATATTTAGAAAATAAGAAAAAAGAAGTAGAATTAATTCAAAATTTTACAGATGTTGACGATAAAATAATCAACCGTGCAAATGATGAAGGAATACCTGCACATGAAATAAGTAAAAGATACATTGAAAATTATTTCAGAGATTTTGATGAATTAAATATTAAACGTGCTACAAACTATCCAAAGGCAACTGAACACATTGAAGACATTATTGAATTCATAAAAAAATTAATTGAAAAGGGAATTGCATATGCCTCAGAAAATGGAGTATATTTTTCAGTATCAAAATTTCCAGAATACGGAAAACTATCTAAGAAAAAAATTGATGAATTGAAATCAGGTTCTAGAATACAAGTTGATGAAACAAAAAAAGACCCATTAGATTTTGCAGTATGGAAATTTTCAGATGTTGAACCCACATGGGAAAGCCCATGGGGAAAAGGCAGACCAGGATGGCATATCGAATGCTCAGTAATGAGTATGAAGTATCTTGGAGGGAATTTTGATATTCATGGAGGCGGAAGAGATCTAATTTTTCCACATCATGAAAATGAAATAGCACAATCAGAGGCACATTCAGATGGAAAATTTGCTAAAATTTGGATGCATGTAGGCATGGTAACAATAGCAGGGGAAAAGATGTCTAAATCACTGGGCAATACAAAGTCAATCAAGTACGTATTAGAGAATTGGGGACCCAACATAATTAGATTATTTTGTTTATCGGGGCATTATTCTAAAGTAATAGATTATTCTGAAGAAATGTTAAAAGAAAATCTTACAAAATGGAGACAGGTAGAAACATGTTATTACGAATTAATTCATGCAAACAATGTAGAACAAGAAAACATATCAGAAAAAATTAGGAATATCAGTACAGAATTTGATAAATCTTTAGAAGATGATTTAAACACACATCTTGCATTATCATCATTTTTTGAATTAGTAAAAGAAACAAACAGACTTGCAGCATCAGAAAAGCTGGGAAAAGAAAATTCAATAATAATAATGAAAGAATTTGAAAGAATTTCAAAAATATTAGGATTAAACATTCCCAAAATTAATCAAGAAGAGAAAGAGGAAATTGATTCTTTGATTTCAAATAGAGAAAAATTACGAGGTGAAAAACAATTTGAAGATGCAGACAAGATTAGAGACCAACTTAATGAAATGAATATAGAATTAATGGATCATAAAGGAAAAACAATCTGGATGAAAAAAGAAAAGATACAAAAAGATTGTTAAAGATTAATTAAAATTATTTTTAAAAACAACTTCATCTAAACTCAATTGACCACCACGTTCTTTGGCAGGTTCAAGAGCTTTCCCAACAACAATCATTAAAACAATCAAATGATCATCAGGTAGATTGATAATTTCTGCCATTTGATCATAATCAAATCCAACCATCGGACAAGAGTCAAGACCCATTTGTTTTGCTGCAAGCATAATAGTTTGACCTGCAAATCCACAAGAACGCATTGCCTCATCACGTCTATTTTGAGGACTGTCAGAATATTTTTTTTCCAAAGAAGATTTAACTAATTCCTGTTTTTCACTAGGATGATTTTTCCAATATCTCAAAGGATTGTCTTTCCAGGCACTCATATTTCCACATAACAATATCACCAAAGAACCATCCACGGGTTGTGCCTGATTTCTAGCAGCAATTCCAATCTTTGTTTTTATTGATTGGTCAGTAACTGTAACAAATCTCCAGTTTTGTTGATTATAACTAGTTGGAGAAAGAATGGTTAATTTCATTAAGGAATCAACTTCTTCAGAAGTCATTTTATGATTAGGATCAAATTTCTTAATTGCGCGTCTATTAGATATTGCTTCAAAAGTATCCATATGATAATTTCTAAATTAATATCAATTTAATTGATTCTACAGAAATAAAAAATGATCGATCATCAGATTACAAAATAACCTTCGGCTCAAATACCTAAATTTTACAAAAAAAACATGGGAGCACAAGATCTTCAAAAACTATTTGAGATAAAAAATCAAATTCAACAAATAGATAAAAAAAATGATTATAATTTCATAATTGATTCAGATACAAAAGAAGGAAGAACCAGAATCATTATAGATGAATTTGGAACATGGAAAAAAATGCCAAATTTGACAGAAGAACAAGCATCAGAATATAGAAAAAAAGGATTCAGACAGTTTGTACCAGATTTAATTGATTTTAAAAATAAAATAATTATTGAATATCAAGAAGAGTGTAAAGGCAGACAAGGAGTATTACGAAGACGTGGAAAAATTAACAAAAAAGGACATGATGAATTTAGTGATGAAGATAAAGATATTTTTTACGAATTAGCAAAATTCAATCAATTAAAAATTTGGGAGAATACACCTGAAGTAGAACAAAATAAAGAATTAAAAGTTTTTTTAAAAACATTTTCTAAGAATAAAAATAATTTTAAAAATTAGAATTTAAAAA
>CALCPD010000037.1 GCA_937897875.1 uncultured Nitrosopumilaceae archaeon | reverse complement strand
TTATGTAGATTTTTTAGTTGTGTGTTAACTGATTCGTATAAATTAATTAATTCATATTCAATATGTGCTCTACTATGGACTTTTTTTTCTATTTCTCCTGCTTCTACCAGTTCACTTATTTCTCTATATACTGTTTTTTCATTACCCACTTTTTCAATCACTCTTTTAGCTAACTCTGTTCCTCTTATTTTTCCATTTTCATTAAGAATTCTTATGATTTCTATTCTTATTATTTCTGAATTTTTATTCATTTAAACACCTCATTACTTTTCATATTTTTTCAAAACTTGTAATTCTCCATCTTTAGAAATTTCTTTAATTAAACCTTCTAAAATAGTAATTCCGTTTTTAATCGGTTCTTTTTTATTAATTTTATTTTGTAATTTTTGTTTTAGTACCATTCTTTCATTATTTACAAAGCTCAGTAAACTAACTTTTTCACCCATGTTGAGATTTATAAAAAAATCCACATATTCTTCAGTTGTATTTATTGCCACTTTCTATTTTTTATTTATCTAGTATTTGTTTCCAATCCTTACAAACTAGGTTTATTTACAATTTTCAAATTAATACTGTATGGATAGTTGTGATAGGCGTGTTCGTGCTTATAAAAATGGAAAAACCATGGATGAATGTAAGGAAATTGCAGAATCATTAAATCCTAAATTTAAAAACCAAATTAACCAAAATGGTAGAGTTCTCTGGACTGAAATACTTGAAACTGTTGATCATGATGAGTTAATTTACAAATTAACCCTCAAATTCCTTCGTAGGGACGGGTATGATATTGGGAATTATAAAATTCCAGAAGTTAAGGCGTTCAAGTCTTAAAATTTATTTTACAACTTCCGTCTGCATTTTGTAATTTTTTTGCCATAATATATGGTGTAATAATTAGAATTGGAATAGATAATGCAATGAATAATGTTTGTAATTGTGTCAGTAATATTGATAATCCAATTCCACTTGCAGTTCCAATAAATATAGAAAGAAATGTTCCTGCACATGTTGGACATGCAATAAATAATCCTGTTGCTGCCCCTATACTACTCATACCTCTACCCTTTTTAGATATTGTATATGCGTTAATTGCTATTGCTGAATTTATTGCTACCAGATATGAAACAATAATTTGTAGTATTAAATTAATGGGAATAATCTGTAACCCTACATGTTCTGTAAGATAAATTATAATTTTTGGCATGTATCCTGGATCATCACAACATGGTGCAATGAATCCTGAAGGTATTGTAGCTCCATAATGTGTAACAAAATTAATTTCTGGTTGATACACTAAGGTTCCTGACACTAGTGAAAAAAATATTCCATAGCCAATGAATGAAATTATAAAAATTTTACGTGATTTTAAATTTGAAGTGACAATTGCAATTGTTGTTAGTATATCTTTTCCTTGTTCATCGATTTTATTTTTTTGATATTTGTATATTCCAAATCCAATTCCTCCAATTGCAGTAATCATTGTTATGTAGAATCCAAGAGCTATTCTTTGTATTGATTCTAATGCACTGGGAGTAAAAACTTCTGGATCTTGGTATCTGCCATATATTAAAAATAATATTACAATTGATACAAATCCTATAATTATTATTTTTTTACCTCTGTTGGTTGTTGACATATCTTTTTGTTGTTAAATTTGATATTTCTTAATTGAATTAAATTCTATCTCAACTAAGTTTAGGCACAAAAATGTAGATAATGGCAATAATCTCTAGCCGTCCAAAAATCATTAAAAATCCTAATACTATCATTGTTGCAGGATCTGTCTCTGAATCTATCACTCCTGCTGATAGTCCTCCTGTTGTGATTATTCCTGCTGCCTCAAAGAATGCATCTTGAAAAGGCACATCTTCTATTGCTGCAAGATGTGCTCCTGTAATTGCTGATATTATTGGAAACAATGCAATAATGATTAGAGTTGAGATAATTTCTTTTTTATTTTGACTAGGTAATTCTGATCTTCTTACTTTAGAAATGAATGCTCTGATGTCTCGTAGATGGAATAATCTGAAAATTTTCAAACCTCCTGCTGTTGAAAATCCACATCCTCCTATGAACATTAAAATTATTAGAATTGTATGTGCTCCTCCGCTAAGACCTGCTAAACTTTCTATTTGTAATCCTGCAGTAGTACTTGCTGAAACAGAATAAAATGCACTTTGCATTGGATCTAACCCACTAATTCCTGCAAATAAGATAGTTGCACCACCTAAAATTGCAAAATATGCTAATACTTCTTTACCTAGTTTGGGTGACAGGAATTTTTTTCTAACAAATGCATAATGGAATGTAAATGGTAAAGCTCCTAGTATCATTGCACCCATCAATACAATATGTTCCTGCCACAGTAAACCTTCAAGGATAGTTGATGTTGGTGTGAATCCTCCTGTCGACAGAGTACTCATCGCTAACGAAAAATTATCTATTATATTCCGTTCCCCAAATATGTATAGCAATGATGCAACAATTACAATGTAGATTGCAAAAATTACTGTAATTGTAAGAAACAGTTCTTTCATGTGAAGTGTTTTACCTGATATGAAACCACGCATTGCTTGTAGTTTTGATTCTGGATAAAATGCTGTAATTACTAGGTAGATGAAACTCATTCCTCCAACTAATTGTGTGTAACTTCTGAAAAATGTGAAACTCTGTGATAGTTTTTCTGGTTCATCAAATAGTGATATTCCTCCAGTTGTAAATCCTGCAGCACTTGAAAAGAATGCATTTGCAAATACTTCAACTGCTGTTTCATCACTTGGAAATACGTATAGATATGGTATGGTGCCAAACAGTGAAAGCAAAAATAAACTAGAAAATACAAGTATTGACGCCTGCTGTAAATTCAGACTTGATTTTTCACCATATGAATTTAAGAAAAACCCTGTAACCAGTAAAAGAACTGTAGTCAAATAAATTCCAGAGGCTGTAATTGTATCTTCTAATAAAGTTGCAACAACTGCTGGAACTAATAATAAAACTCCTGCAAATTGTAATACAAATCCTAAATTTCCCAATACTGCTTTTACTGGTGGACTAAGAAGTCTTGGTGTGGTAGCTGTTGCATCTCTGATTGCATTTGCGATAGTTGATTGAAGTATCATTCCAACAACAAAATTCTTTTTTGATACAACTGGAAGTTTTCTAACGTTGCTATCTCGCATGATATGCAATGCCTCTTGTAATGTTGCTTTCTCGCTAATTGTAATCACTGGCTTACTCATAATTTCTTCTAACGTAGTTGCTTCGGCGTATACTGTAGCATCACTAACCTTACTGAGAATATCTTCATCTGTAACAATGCCTACTGGAAATTTTTCTTTGTCAATTACAATAATGTCGTCTGTTTCATAACTACGTAGCATTGTAGCTGCATCCCTTGTTTGAGTTCCCAAACTCAACTTCAATACATCTTTGTTCATGTATTCTGTAACGTATTTGCTTAGAACATACGAAACTGCTTTTTCGGGGTTTGTTGACATTAAGCTACCTTATATCGGGATTTTAAATAATTTGGGGTTATGCCTCAATACTGATCGTTTCTAAAATATTTATTCTAAATTTGATCTCAAAAATTTGCTATATTTATAAGCCATAAATGCAAAGTTTATGCGTAATACGATGGATATTGATCAAGCACCTGAACCTGATTATGATTCTGTAAAAATTGATTATGTTGGATTTGTAGATCCTTATGCTGTTGAAGGGATGGTTGTTCTAAAAGCTGATAATGGAAAAGAATTTCATATGCGTGCATTTTCTGGTGAAGTTGCAAAACATATCTCTAGTTTTGACGATGTTGAAGGTGAACAGGCCCCTTCGATATATCGAATGATTGAAGAAATTTGTGAACAAAATGAACTATCTCTAGTAAAGGTGAAAATTTATGAAAGTGGTGATGTCCTGAGGGCAAATCTGTACTTTACAGGTAAAAAAGACCTTGTGTTAAGAAATCATCGTGCATCTGATGCTATGGCTTTAGCTGCATATTACAAAATTCCATTATTGGTTAGAAAAAAACTACTAAAAGAGAGAATGGAAGCCTAATTTTTAAAATAAATTAGAATGGTTTTTTTCTTAGTACAATAATATCTGATTATGAGTGAACAAGAAGAATTAATGGATAACATTATGAATGTTGATCTAGAAATTATTGAAACTGTTAGAACACTACAAAAAGAAAATTGGAATACTGAAGAACTAAAAAATCAAGTTACTGATTTACTTAAAATTCATGACGAAATAGTTGGAAAACTAAGGGCTCTTCAAGGCAATGATGATTCTTGTGGTTGTGGCCATGATCATTGCTAATGTATTTTTAAGAATGCTTCATAATTCGGCAATGCTCATCATGTTATCAGTATAGCTTAGAGAGTTTGATTAATCATCAGCACTCGTTCTTTAGTAATTCTGCTGTATATTGTTATGGTATTTCTTTAAAACCTAATTCATAGACATTCTTATGTAATTTCAGTAACTATTTTTTTTAGATTGACTTTGGATAAATTAGATATTATTGATTATGTTATTCTTGCTTCCATAAAAAATGGAGTAAAAAAATATACTGATATTTTTAAAAATTGTAAAAAAACTAATGTTGGAAAATTTCGAGAACACGTTAACAAATTAGAAGATATGAATTTGATTACTATTGATTCCAGTGAAAGTTGGTTTGTTCGAAACAGTAACCCTTCCATTATATTAAAAAAAGATGGGGTGGAATTTGTTGAAGATCACATCCTAAAAATAGAAGAATGTTGGCATTCACTACTTGATGATTCCTAGGATTTTTGTGACTAAAAATATAACTTAAAAAAATAATCTCTTTGCTTTTATTGAATTTAAAATCCGAACCTTTTTCATATGATGAATCAAATTTCTATCATGGTTAATTTTGAGAAAATCTACAAAAGGGTAGCACTACAAATTATCAAAAGATGTCATGGTGCAATTAAAATTACAAAGCATGGAAAAGTTGTTGAAGTTTATGATTTGAAGCGTCATATTTGGAGTGATGGTCTTGCTGGATTAATAATCAAAGAAGAATGTAGGTTAGCAGATTTAAAAGAATGGGAATTTGCTAATGTTAGAAGTTATGTAATACAAGAATTACTTGCAAAATCTAAAGAATAATTATTAAAATTTAACTTTTTGACATTAATTCGGTTTGTTTTTTCATTTCAGAAAGAACTAGAATCAAAATTTCTTTTTCACTTAATTTCAATAGTGCTTTTGTTTCATCTTCAGTAAATTGAATATCTTCATTCAATTCATCGTATGTAGTTAATGAATCTCCCATGAACTAGTATGGTGATGCTGAGTTATTATATCGTTTTGTTTCTATTTTCAATATAAAATACGGTGTTAGTATGTAACCTTGCGTATCAAATGTGGTTCTTTTAGCATAATTGTATCTCCTTTACTTGATGATAATTCTGGATTTATCAATTTATTACTTGTAATTACAATTAATGCTTCACATCGTAAACATAGAATTGTTCTGCCTCCTGATCTTTCTTCTCTGATCATCATGTCTTTTTCTAATCTATCCTCTTTTTGACATGTGGGACATAATCTGGGTTCTTTTTCTATGCTTATGATTTCCTTGATGAATATCATTTTACTCATATTTTTTCTTCATTAATTGTTCACAATAATGTTTGTAATGTTAATTGGTATCAGCAATCCATTTCAGATGTCAAACCGCTTTAATCATCTGAAATTAGAATGAAAGGTATTCAACATATTCCCCTATCTAACCAATTAACATTTTACAGTTTTTTATGGTGAAAATATGTTTTTCTTTAAATTTATTAATTAAGATTTATATAAAATCTATTTATTTATTGTAATAATTCTATAATAATCTTAAATAGATGAATGTCTTATAATAAATGATGTCGTTAGTTACAAAAACTAATGAATAAAGTGCGTAGCCCCGCAGAACGAAAAAGGCAATCAGGCGTTTAGACGCTTGACCACAAGAGGAAATCTCTTAATGTTCTGCAATTTAGAGGGCTTCGCCATTTAATTTCCATTAAATTGTATTTTCTACTTATTTCAATTCCCTACACATATTAGAAAACCCTCAAAAGACATGGTTAACTTTGACATTAATTCACAATGATTACATTTTATTTTGCACTGATCAGTGGTCTGATATAAAAAATATAGTTGAAAAATGTGGTGGAATTGAGTCTGAGGTAATTGAATCGCTTCAAAGACTTGAGATTATGGGCTTTCTTGAATCGCGTTCATTGAAACAAACTTCTTTCTATAAAAAATATGAAAAACCACAATCTCGCGAACAATTTACATCTATGATGGAACATTTTGTGTCTTATCAAAATTCTGAAATTGAATCAATCAAATCAATCCCTACAATTATGTCTGCTGATGGAAGTCAGTTTGGATTTACTAAAAATGGATTAAAATTATTAGAAAATATTCAAGAAGAAATTGACCGAATTTCTATGGTGATTACAAGAATTGATCATCATGATAAAATTAGAACTTTACAACATCCAATTGCCCTTCAAAGAATCAAGAAATTAAAAAAACATGTAAATAAAATTATGAATATTATGTTGGATTCCTATAAGGATGTCCGCTCTAATGTTGCATTACAGGAATATTTTAAAAATCATACTGAAAAATTAAATTTTTGATCTTTTTATGTTACTATTTCATCTAAACGGTCTTCTTCTTGTGCTCTCTTGATTTCCATTGCAATTCTTCTTCCTACTCCAAATGTTTGACCGTATTGATATTTTGTATATGGACTAGTTGTGGCAACTATTGGATTTCCTGGAACTCTTAATGATACGTCATATACAATTAATTCCAAATCCTTTGTGATTACACTTTGAAGTGAAAACGGACCAATTATGCCTGGTGCATATTCTTTTTTTACAGCAGCCACAAATTTGTCTCCCATTTTGAGTACTTTTTCTAACAATGATTCTCTAATGCTTGCCGGAGTATGACCCACTTCGATATTTTGTAAATCAATATCCATTTCTAATTGTTCTTTCGCTGGGAGTGCATTATAGTCATGAATATTTGTTTGAAGTCGTCTTTCAATGCCAATGAAATCTACTTGATTTGAAATGGGTGTATGAAAGAAATTAAAATTCATGTATGTTCCAATTGCCAATTCTTCTATGCTTGCTTTCTCTAAATCTTTTCTTGCAATTACACCTTGTTTGATTTTTTCTTCAGATTTTTCTTTATAGTCTTTGTATGATGAAACTGTAAAAAATGCTCTTTCTAATGGCCTCTTTTTTTCTTGAACTTTTACAATTGATGGCTTGTTAATTCTTTTAGGATCTTTGAATAATTTTGGATATTTGATTCTGGCTTTTTCTAATAGATAATACTGCCCTTTTTTTGCAGTTCTTTCTTCAGCTTGAAATAATTTTCTATTTCCAAAAATTGGAACTTTAAATTTGTCTTCAATTGTTTTGTATCCTAAATAGACTGTAAGTGATCTGTGTGGAACTACTATTGTATTTGAATCTCTTAACATTTTTTGGTTTTTTGCTGATGCCATGTCTTTGAATTTATCTAAAACTACTATTTGATCTGCAATTCTGTTAAATCTTTGATATGGTCCTTCTCTGCCTTTTTGACAAAAAACAGTTGTTTCAAAATTTTCATCTTTTGCTCCATCCATTACTTCTAAAGCTGAATGACTCCCTAGGACTCCTATTTTTACATCTGAATAATCATTAACTATCTTCTTGATTTCAGAACTTTTGATCATATTATGCCTAAATATTGGCATCTAATATATGTAAAATCCTAATTTGTTGGATCGGAACAAACCACAATGTTTTTTTCAAATATCTTATCTAGTATAATCATGTTTTACTCTGTAGAATTACAAATGGCAGGTGTGATTCTACTAACTGCTATGGCAGCAGGTGGTATTTCGTTATGGCTAAAGAGAAGAAAGCTGGAAAAAGAAAATAGTGAATCTGTTGAAGAAGATATATCTGAAAATCTATAGATTTTTTATAAAAAATTTATTTGTGAAACAGACTAGGCTTTTTCTTGTTGACAATTAATACACATCTCTTTTGATAAAATTTCAAACCATGCGAAATTATGTACATAACCTTTCTTACAAGTCATAGAATTAATTATTAATAAAAAAATTATTCAAGGTATTTGGTCAAATCTAGTATCGATCTAAGCCTAATCTTAATTTGATTTTTTATTTTTTTAATACTATGATGTCTTTTTTCACTCACAATCACGGTCTGTTTTTAGATTTATCGCATAGGATTTTAAGCAAAAAAATACTCTTTAAATTATGAAATTTTTAATGGGATCACTTTTTGTCTTTTTTCCCCTTATTCTGATACCTGCATATGGAGATTTGAATAGGGATGTACTTGTTGACGGATTAAACAATCCTTGGGAAATTGTTTTTGGTCCCGATGATGAGATTTACTTTACAGAGAGAGATGGACGAATCTGGATGATTACAGAATCTGGTGAGGCTAAGGTGATACAGACCTTTCAGAAAAGTGGTTCTGTTGAAGGTGGCACATTGGGAATTGCATTGCATCCTGAATTTGATAAAACTAAAAAAATTTATGTTTATCAAACAAATTTAGAGCTTGATTTTTTTCAAAATAAAGTTTTTAGCTTCAAAATTAATAATGATATGTTAATTGATAAACAAATTATCATAGATGATATTCCTGGTGCACCGTGGCACGATGGTGGTAGAATAAAATTTGGTCCCGATGATAAATTATACATCACAACTGGTGATGCAATTAATCCTAATTGGTCTCAAGATTTATCTTCTCTTGCAGGAAAAATACTTAGAATAAATTCAGATGGCACGATACCTGATGATAATCCTTTTGATTCAAGTCCTGTTTATTCTTATGGTCATCGTAATCCTCAAGGTATTGCATGGTCTCAGGATGGAATGCTTGTATCTTCTGAACATGGACCTTCTGGAGAAATGGGATATGGTCATGATGAGATTAATGTGATAGTGAAGGGTAAAAACTATGGATGGCCCAAAATCGTTGGAACTTCTTCTAATGATAGTTTTGTAAATCCAATCACTCATAGTGGTCAAACAACATGGGCTCCAAGTGGTATGGTATTTTATAATTCTGATAAAATTCCTAGTTTAAATGAGAAATTTTTAGTTGGTGCTCTTAAAGGTCAACACCTTATGGTTGTTGATGTTGAAAAAGATGGTTCTCTAATCAGTGTAGAAAAAATGTTTGAAGGTGAATTTGGTAGAATTAGAACTGCACAAATTGGTCCTGATGGTACTTTGTATCTTCTTACTGCAAATGGTGATAATGACAAGATAATTCGAATATCTGAAACTCCTCTTCCAGAAGTTACAAAGTTTACATCAAGTGTATCTGGTGACAATTCCATAATTCTATACTTGATAATTGGAATTGTGTTGTTTGGAATTTCTGTTGGAGTATTTGCAATTAAACGTAAAAGTTAACTTATTGACTTCATTATCTAAAATTTAGCGAAAAATAATATTTTCATAATAGGTTAGTGACTAGAAATCATACTATTTATCTGATAATTATTCTAACTAAGTAGGAGGTATGGGGAATCATGAATTTTGTTTTTAAAAATAATCTCTTAGATGAGTCTATTGTAAATACTACTATTTTCCAGAATAATTAATGAAGTTAATTGTTGGAATTACTGGTAGTACTGGTGTAATTTATGGAATTAGAATGCTTGAGACATTAAAAAAATTAAACATTGAAACTCATTTGGTAATGTCTGAATGGGGGGAAAAATGCATCTCTATGGAAACTGAATACACCCCTGAATATGTTAAATCACTTGCCACAAATACTTCTGATGAAAAAAATATGGCAGCTAGTGTTTCTAGTGGAACTCACAGAATCAATGGTATGATAGTTGCTCCATGCAGTATGAAAACATTGGCTGCAATTGCAAATGGGTATGATGATACTCTTGTTGCACGTTCAGCAGGTGTCACAATTAAAGAAGACAGAAAATTAATTTTAATGGTTAGAGAAACACCTTTGTCTGCAATTCATTTAGAAAATATGCTGAAACTTTCCAGGTTAGGTGTAATTATTTTGCCTCCTGTTACTGAATTTTATACCAAACCCAAAACAATTGATGATATTGTAAATCACGGGGTTGGGAAATGTCTTGATCAATTTGATATTGATCATGATTTATACCCACGATGGGGTAGTTTCTAAAATACTGTTGGCTACGTTCTCATTAGAAAAAATAATTCATGCAAAAAGAAAAGATGTTTTTAATATTTTTTCTAATTATGAACAATATGAAAAATTAATTCCAAAATATTTTCCATCTACTCGTATACGTTCAGTTCGAGGTGATGTTGCAGTAGTTGAAGAACATCTGCAATTGGGAGATTTGGAATTAGTACTAATGTCCAAACATGTTTCAAAACCATTTGTTTTACATGAAGTTTATGTGATTGGTGGAAAGTCTAAGGGTAGCTATATCCGACAAGAATTTGTTGAAATTTCTGAAGGAACAAAAATTTTAGTTGATGTGGATTTAAAATTGACGGGAATGATGAAAATTCCAAAATTACTGGATAAATCAAAATTGGCTGAAAATTATTCTACTTTATTGGATGATTTGGCAAAACTATGTGAAAAATCAGTCTGATTTTGCTTCTTTGTCTTTAGAAACATTGTCTATTTCACCTTTGAAATCTTTTAGTTCTTGATCTCCTTGAATTTTTCCTTTTTCAAATTCTCCTTTGGCTTTACCAAATGTTTTTGCCAGTTCTGGAATTTTTTTTGCACCGAAAATTAGTACTCCTATCACTACTACCAAAACTATGATTTCAGTACTTCCTAACATTATATCCCAACTTCCCTTATTTCAGATTTAAGTGTTCAACTTTTCACGTTGTTTACGCTCAATGAATAACATGCCTGCAAAATACAATCCTATCATTGGACCTGCAACAAACATCATTGTCACTCCTGTTCCATCTGGAGTTATGACTGCACCAAAAATTATGATGATTACAATTGCATATCTTGCATTCTTTCTCCAAAAATCACTACCTACCATTTCTGACATTGATATTGCATACATGACTAGTGGAAGTTGAAATGAAAATCCAAATGCTAATAAAAATTGTAATACAAAAGTTACAAACTCCATTACATTTAGAAAAGTAACTAATCCTGCAGATTCACCATATCGATATAAAAATTCTAAAATGTATGGAATTACAAAATTATACGAAAATATACAACCTGTAATGAATAATCCTAGTGCAGGTAATGAAATATTTCTACTAACATTAATTTCATTTTCTTTTAATGCTGGTTTGATAAATCCTACAAATTCTTTAATGATTACTGGCATTCCTACTACCATTCCAACTAATGCTGAAACATACATTTGAGCAAAGAATGCTTGTCCTGGAGCTGTTTGAATTAATTGAACTCCTTCTGGTACTAAATTTTCTTTCATGTGATTCGTTATTTGTGCTGCAATGTTATTTTGAGGGTCTGGCAATGGATAGTACAGGGTAATTTCTCCTATGATGATTGGCTCTGCATGAAATGTTAAAATTACAACTGTGATTATACCAATAACTAAAACTATTCTTAGTAACCTTTTTCTTAATTCTTCGAGATGTTTATTGATACTTTCTAAATCTGACAACTAGATCTTTTTGTCGTATGATGTATGAAAATGTATATTTTCTAAAATCATCTATTTTGGAACAGGTAGTAGTTTTGCTTCAGGCATTCCTGCTTCCTTTAATGCATCTGCTGAAATATCTTCAAATTCTAATGATATGATTGCTTTTGTATTGAATTTGGTTTCCATTTCTTTTGCTAATGCTCCTATATCTTTACTTGAATAGATTTCATCTGAACCTTTCAAAATTATTCTATCTCCTTTTTCCATTTCTTTACCGTTATACTTTCCTTGTAAAAATTTAGTAATTTCTGGAAGTTCATTTCTATCTATATTATTATAGAAATAACATATTCCCTTGACTGATTCATAATCATATGCTGTTCCATTTCTATACATGAAAACTCCGATAAAATGTGCTTCCTCTTCTGGTTCTCTAATGCATTTAATCTCCCAGTTTAGTAATTTACTTTCATCATAATCAAAATCATCTGTTTCTTTGGCAGTGATTTTCCAATATCTCATTCTTTCCTTTCTTACCATGTGTATTGAGTTCAATTTTTCTGGTATAATTATCTAACCCTAACCTTGCTGTCTAGAAATCTAAATTACTAGCCTGATTAAATAATTTAGAATGAGCATACGAAAATCTATTCGTAAACAATATCTAAAATTTTTAGACCGAGAACCCGAATTAGATGATTTAGATTTCTATTGCACAGAATTAGAATCTGGCAGAATTACTTTAGATGATCTAATATTGATTATTAAAAATTCTGATGAATATCACAAATTACCAAAATCTAAAATTTATGAAAATGATTCTTCTGAAATAGAAACTTATAACGATATTAGAATTAAAGGAAAAACTCTATCTTCAGGATATAGGAATTCAGAAGAACGTTATAATGAAATATACAAATTTTGTAAAAAATTTAATCGTCCGATATCTGTATTGGATTTGGGTGCCGCAGAAGGATATTTTACATTCAGATTGTCTGAAGATTTTCCAGGTGTTTTTGTTGCAGTAGAGAGTAATCCTCAGCGTAAATTATTGGAATTATGTATTAAAAATAATAATCAAAACATACTTCTTTTGGATAAACAAATGAATCTAAAACATCTAAAAAACCTCAAAGAAGTTCAACATTTTGATGTTGTTTTAGCATTAAATGTAATTCATCATTTTGATGAACCATTTCAAGATGTACTTGACACGTTAATCTCCATGTGTTCATTTTGTTTTATGGAACATCCAAATTCTTTAGAAGATAATTCTACTAAAAATTCTCATCGTCTTAAAACTGAAAAAATGAATTTTGAAAAATTTAAACCTCAATTATTAAACAAAAATGAATCTGGTTTGGGTAATTCTGTTAATCAAAAACTTGAAAGAAACATGTGGCTACTACAAAATACTAAATCAAAAACTATTGATCGTGGATGGAGGGGCACAAGTAAATACCGTGACCAGTTTGGCCTTGATGCTGAAATAAAAATACAGTCTGATTTTAATGAAATTAATGTAAATTATGGTCTAAGGAATGAAAAAAGAAATTGGATTCAGGGTGTTGATTTGAGAACTTTTTTAGAATATAATGGCGTATATCCTACAACTGAAAAAATAATTAATTTAATTGATGAACTAGAAATTGATAATGCACAAGATTTAGGACCTCACAATCTTATTTTAAACGGTAAGAAATTATTTTTGATTGATCAAAATGATAAACTTGATGATGTGAATACTAAAGAAAAATTAAAAGATTTTTTAAAACAAAGTGGATTGCTCTAATTATTTATAAAATTATTCGGAAGATAGATTAATCACTGTTTTAATTTATTGTATATTATGGCTAATTACCGTGTACATGTTACAATAGAAAATAAACCTGGCATTAGTGATCCTGAAGGAAAAACAATTTTGAATGATTTAGTTTTAAAGGGTACTCACCAAAATGTTACTCGAATCAATACTGCAAAAATGTTAAAGTTTTCAATTTCTGAACATGATAAAGATGCTGCACAAACTAAAGTCCAAGAAATTTGTGATGAATTACGAATTTACAACCCTATGGTCAGTGTGGTAACAATAGACGTCTTTGACGCTTAATTTGCTTCGATATTTTCTATAGTTGAATTAATCAAAATTTTACTTCTTAGAAATTCTGTTAAATCTGTTTGAGTGATTACTCCTACTAGATTTTCATCTTCTAATACCACTAACCGTCTAATGTTGTTGTTTAACATTTTTTGAACTGCTGATTCTATGGATGAATTTGGTTCTACCCACTTGAATTTTTTTGACATTATTGATTCTAGTTGTATTTTTGATGCTTCCTTATTTTCTGCTACAATTTTTCTCACGATGTCTCTTTCTGAAACAATTCCTACTGGTTTGGAATCTTCCACTACTACTAGAAAACTAATGTCATTATCTTTTAGAATTGTTGATGCATACTGTGCTGTTTTTTCAAGTTCTATGGTAATAACATTTTTTTGCATAATGTCTCTAGCTTTTGACATAGCGATCAAACTGGGCATTCACATAAAAATTGTATCTGACTGGGCTCAAATTAAATAACTCTGAATCTAAAAACAATTGTGAACGTTGGAGTTGTAGTTTTTCCTGGCAGTAACTGTGATCGCGATATGTTTCATGTATTATCTGATGTTTTCAATCTTAATGCTCAATACTGCTGGCATGATCAACCACTTCCAGAAAATCTAGATGCTGTGGTTTTACCTGGCGGATTTTCATATGGGGATCGATTAAGAGCAGGAATTATAGCTGCACATAGCCCAATTATTCAAGACGTTAAAAAAATTGCAGAAAAAGGAATTCCTATTTTGGGTGTATGTAATGGATTTCAAATTCTTGTAGAATCTGGACTACTTCCTGGTGTATTGTTAAAAAATGACTCTCTTAATTTTATGTGTGAGTGGACTAATCTAACTGTTGAAAATAATGATACTCCATTTACAAATCAATTTGAATTAAATCAAAAAATTCCTATTCCTATTGCAAACGGTGAAGGTCGATATTATGTTGATGATGAAACATTAAACAAACTTGAAAGAAAAAATCAAATTGTTTTCAAATATGATCAAGTTGTAAATGGTTCTTCTAATCAAATTGCTGGTGTATGTAATGAAGAAGGAAATGTTGTTGGCATGATGCCTCACCCTGAAAGAGCAGTTGAATCTGAAATTAATCCTCAGGATAACAAACCATCTTCATTAATTTTTGAATCTCTACTGAAAAAAGTGGGTGTTGAAAATTGAGCTTAGAATCTCATGAACTGGAGGACCTTAAAACAAAAATTGGTCGAGAACCTACTTCCACTGAATTACAAATTGTTGCAGCTGAATGGTCTGAACATTGCTCTTACAAATCATCTAAAAAACATCTCAAAATGTTACCTATGGATGGCCCACTAGTAATTAATGAAAAAGGATATGATTCTGGGGTTCTAGATGTTGGTGATGGTTATGTGATAACTGCACATATTGAAAGTCATAATCATCCCTCTGCAGTAGAACCCTATGGTGGTGCTGCAACTGGTGTGGGTGGAGTGATTAGAGATATTTTATCTGCAGGTACGCGTCCAATTGCTCTTTTGGATGGATTGCGCTTTGGTGATATTGAAAAAGATCAACATGCAAAATGGCTTTTCAAAAATGCTGTAACTGGAATTGCAGATTATGGCAACTGTTTAGGAATTCCTACTATTGGTGGTGAAGTTGAATTTGATGAATGCTACAAAAATTATGCGATGGTTGATGTTGCAGCAATTGGTTTTGGTAAAAAAGAAAATTTAATTAAAAATCATGCCAAAAAAGGAGACTTGGTAGTGTTATTGGGTGGTGCTACTGGCAGAGATGGTATAGGTGGTTCTCAATTTGCATCTGATTCATTAGAAACTGAAGATCGTTCTGCAGTACAAATTCCTGATCCATTTATTGAAAAATTAATTATTGAAGCTATTTTGGAAGCTCGAAATGAACAACTAATTCATGCAATGAAAGATCTTGGTGGTGGTGGTTTGTCATGTGCTGTTTCTGAAACTGCTGATGCCTTGGATATAGGAATTGAAATGGATGTGGAAAAAGTTCACACACGTGAATCTGACATGCATTCAGATGAAATAATGATTTCTGAATCCCAAGAAAGAATGTTAATTGTTACTGATGGTGAAAAATTAATTAAATTACGTAAAATTTGCGAGAAATTTAGAATTGAATGTTCTGTTATTGGTCATGTAACATTTGACAACAAAATGCATGTAAAAAAAGGAGAAACTACAATTGCAAATATCTCTACAGATGTTGTTGCCAATGCAACTTTACTTGATTTGCCTTCAAGCAAACCTATCTACTTGGAAAATATTGAATCCCCAAAACAATTCCCACAATTATCTGATTACTCTGAAATTCTAATGAAATTGCTTGGTTCTCCTAACATTGCAAGTAAGATTTGGGTTTATGGACAATATGATCATGAGGTTGGAATTAGAACTGTAACAAAACCGGGTTATGATGCATCTGTTTTGAGGCTAGATAATGGAAAATTCCTTTCAATTAAGATTGATGGTAATCCAAAACAATGCTACATCAATCCACGTGAAGGTGCAATTGGTTGTTTTGAGGAAGCATGTAGAAATGTAGTCTGTACTGGTGCAAAACCAATTGGAATGCTAGATCATCTTCAATTTGGAAATCCAAATGATCCTGAAATATTTTGGACATTTTTAGAATCTCTAAAAGGATTAACTGACTTTGCTAAAGACTTTGAAATTCCATGTGTTGGTGGTAAAGTAAGTTTGTACAACGAAACTTCTGATGGTCCAATCAAACCAACTCCTGTTATTGGTGTTATTGGTTTAATTGATAAGAAACCTTTGATGATTCAAAAAATTAATTCTGGTGATTCTTTGATTATGGTTGGAGACACTAAAGATGAATTGGGTGGTTCAGAATATTCTGAATACATTCATAAATTTATTGGAGGTAAGTGCCCTGCAGTTGATTTCTCAGAATCAAAGAAAAATATGAATTCTGTATTGGATGCAATTGAAAATGAGTTAATCAAATCTGCACATGATTGCTCTAAAGGTGGACTTGCAATTGCAATTTCTGAACTTTGCATGATAAACCAAATTGGTTGCAATGTTTCTTTAGAAAAAATCCCTGGAGAAAAATTGGATTCAGACAAAATTTTATTTTCTGAAAGTCATTCTAGATATTTACTAACTATTGAAAACAAAAATCTTCCAAAATTAGAGGAGACCATGAAAAAACATAATGTCTCCTACTCTTTGATTGGGGAATTTACTGGTAATTCTATTTGCTTTACACGTGATTCTAAACCAATAATTGATCTAAGCGTTGATAAGGCACAAAACACTTGGTATAATTCGTTAAGGGAGATGGTGTTGCATGCCTAAAGTCAAAGAAAATTGTGGAGTAGTAGGAATTTACAGCCTTTCTGGAAAGAATGTTGTTCCTATGGTTTTTGATGCATTACGTGCTTTACAACATAGAGGACAAGAGGCATGGGGATTTGCAGTACCTAACAAACCACCATTCAAAAAAGTAGGTCTAGTTTCTCATTCTTCATCAGAATTTAAAAAAATTGCACAAGAATATGCCTCTCCTTGTGTAATTGGACATGTCAGATATTCTACAATGGGAACAAGCACTTTGGCAAATGCACAACCACTCAAAGTAAAGGATCTTTGTGTTGCACATAATGGAACAATTGCCAACGCACAAGAACTATCTAATTTAGTTGGAGGTTGTTCTTTTACTCCACAAAACGCAAGTGACACATTAGTTGCTGCAGAAAGGTTAGTCTCATTAATTTCTGAAAATGGTGAAATGGGAAAAGCACTTTCAATTTTAAAAAATGAAATGGTTGGTTCGTATTGTTTTACATTTATTTCTGATGATAATTCTGTATATGCTGCAAGAGATCCTAAAGGTTTCCGTCCAATGGTTTTGGGGCATAAAGAATCTGATGATACATACATTGTAACTTCTGAATCAGCAGCTGTAACTGCAGTTGCTGCAACGTTACAACGTGATGTAATTCCTGGTGAATTAATTAAATTAAGTAAAAACGGTTTAGAGACTGAAAAGTTTTCCGATGACAAGTCTCGTGCACATTGTTCGTTTGAATTTACTTACTTTGCACATCCATCAAGTATGATGGAAGGACACAACATCTACGTTTCTAGAAAAAATATTGGAAGATTTATGGCAAAAAAATTCCCAATTACAGATGCAGATTTGGTAATTCCTGTTCCAGATTCAGCAAGACCTGCAGCCTTGGGTTACGCACAAGAACTTGGAGTTTCTTTTGATGAAGGCCTTCTCAAAGATAGATACAGCAAGAAAGGTCCTTTGAGAAGTTTCATTGAACCTCACCAAAGTGACCGAGTAGAAATTAATAGATGGATTATTCCTATTAGTGAAATAATTAGAGACAGACATGTTGTAGTAATTGATGATAGTTTGGTTAGAGGAACAAGTTCTAAAGCTATTATCAAAGCACTCCGAAGAGCAGGAGCTAAAAAAATTAGCATGCTGATTACATACCCTCAAATTAACTATCCTTGTTATGCTGGAATTGATTTCCCCTCTCAAGAAGAACTTGCAACTTTTACTAATGGTAAAGAAATGACCACTGAAGAAATAACTGAAATGGTTAGAAAAAGTATTGGTGTTGACTTTTTGGGATATAATGATGCTGAAAATCTAGCTGATGCAGTTGGAATGCCAAAAGATTCCATGTGCTTTACATGTTCCTCTGGAAATTATGATTCACTTGGAATAAAGCCCGACTTTACAAAACGTGAGCAAGTAAAAGCAAAAGTCTAGATTGATGACCACATTTTAGAAATCTTTTCTACTTTTCAATCTCTTAAGATTTGATTAAATATGGTAATTTTGTAATAATTTCATGAAAGCAATTTGGAATAACGTTGTAATTGCTGAAAGTGACACTACTGAAATTGTAGAAGGTAATCACTATTTTCCTTTTGATTCAATTAAACCTGAATTTTTTACAAAGACTGAACTAACTACAGTATGCGGTTGGAAAGGAAAAGCAAATTATTATTCAGTAACTGTAGATGGTAAGACCAATAAGGATTGTGCATGGTATTATGCAGAACCTAATGATGCTGCCAATAAGATCAAGGGCATGGTTGCATTTTGGAATGGAATAGATATAAAATAATTTTTTTTAATACTTTTTCCTATCAGTTAAATTCTATTAAATTTCAACATAATTAATTGAAATTTCTGACTAGTGGGAAGGTAAAGGATCTCTATGAGAAAGATGAGAATTCCATACTTTTCAAATTCTCTGACAGAGTATCTGCTTATGATGTGAAATTCAGTCAGGATATTCCAAAAAAAGGTCAAGTTTTATGCCATTTTGCTGAATTTTGGTTCAATAAACTAGATGTCTCAAATCATTTCATAAAACGTGAATCTGAAACTGAAATTTCAGTTAAAAAAATGACTATGATTCCAATGGAATGTGTAGTTCGAGGTTATTTTTATGGAAGTTTAATTGGCAGATGGAAAAATGGTTCTATACAATTACCTGAAAATACTGATACTACTATGGCTGCAAAATTAACACAGCCATTGTTTGATCCTACTACAAAGTCTGAACATGACATTCCTGTTGACAAAACAAAAGCACTAGAAATGAATTTAGTTTCTGAACAACAATACTCTTGGTTAGAGAAAACATCCATTGATATCTATAATCAAATGGCTACTATTGCCGATGATGCTGGTTTTATTTTAGCTGATTTAAAATTGGAATTTGGTATTTTAGATGGTAAGATTGTTTTAGGTGATTCAATTGGTCCTGATGAATATAGGTTATGGCCAAAAGATACCTTTGAGATTGGAAAAATTCAAGAATCATACGACAAACAAATCTTACGTGATTGGTTAACTGCAAATGGTTATCAAAAACAATTTGAGGATGACCGAAATAACGGAAAGGAACCTGTTGCACCTGAAATTCCATGTGAAATAATTCAAACAATTACTCAACGATACATCATTGCGTATGAGAAATTAACTGGACTGTCGATTTAGAATCTACTTTACTCCATACTGACCTTTAGTTAACTCTCAACTCGAATATTACTTTTCATATTATCATAAATTAATCCCCATATGGTGTATTTGACAACATATCTTTTGAAAATATACTTTTTTGATATTTTTTTAACCACTACAATATTTATTCTACCCTTACAAAAATATATGAACCGATACTATTATCATTGTATTGCTATTATAATTATTAGATGCAATACAACTTTTCTTGTAGCATGATGTATTTTTTTGATACTGGTACAATGTTTATTAAAGTAAACAAAAATTGATGCGATTAGACAAAAAAATATGATACAAGGATCTTTTAGATCAGATTGAAATCAAGTCTTGTATGTCTACATTATTAGAAAAGGAAATTAAGGTAAATCGTACCGTTACTACGAGTATTGGACACGCTCGTGCAATTGAAGACCCTGCACGTGCAAAAATTGTTGAAATTCTATATCATCAATCACTATCAGCTGATCAAATTTCTACTTCATTGAAGAAGCATGGTTTCAAAAAAGCACTAACTACGGTTAGACATCATTTGGAAATTTTAAAAAATTCAGGCTTGATTGAAATTGCACGAATTGAAGAATCTAGAGGTGCTATAACTAAATTCTATAGTACATCAACAAAACTATTGGATTTTCAAACTCCTGAAAATTTTGATTCTACATATTCAAAAATCATTGACAACACATCTACAAAAATTGAAAAAATTCTCAAATCATTGGGACCTAAAACTAGCAAGTCCAAAGGTAAAAAATCTACGGAATATTCTCAATACTTAGTCATGGAGATAATGAATAGGGCAATGACTAACGTTCTTGAAAAATCTAATACAAAATAATTTTTTTGTATTATTTTTTCTTTATTCCGATCAATTAGTAATTGTTATTTTTATTTAAAATAAGTAAAAAACATGTTAAAAATACAATTAAATCTCCATTGTGGGAATTTATCATTGTCAGGACATGGTGAATAACAAATTGATTGATGATAAAGTAATAAAATTATTTTCGGCAAAAAATCTTGTTTTTATTGCAACTCTTATGAAAGATGGCTCCCCTCAACTATCTCCAGTATGGGCAAATTATGAAGATGGGTTTATTTTAGTAAATACTGCAGAGGGTAGAATAAAACACAAAAATATTTTACGTGATCCTCGTGTTGCAGTTTCTGTTACTTCAAATGATGATCCTCTTGATATGACAACTATTCGTGGTACTGTGATAGAAATAATTCCTGATTATCAATATCATCATGCTGATAAATTAACTCAACAATACCTGGGACGAACTAATTATCCGTTTAAACAACCAGATGAAAAAAGAATTATTTTTAAAATTAAACCTGAAAAAGTTTTTGTTTTGCCTGAATTACAAATGACTGATTGACTTACGGGTAAAGTTTTACTATCTTTCTAAATTCGAATTTAGAAATATTATAAATTTAGTATGTTACTTTAGAAAAAAGGTGCATAGACAGCTTAACGTTTACGTTTAGCTGCCTTTCTCTTTGGAGCGGCTTTGCGTTTAGGTGCAGCCTTACGTTTAGGTGCTGCTTTCTTTTTAGCTGCCTTTCTCTTTGGAGCTGCTTTCTTTGCTGCAGTTTTTCTCTTTGGAGCGGCTTTCTTTTTAGCTGCCTTTCTCTTTGGAGCTGCTTTCTTTGCTGCTGCTTTTCGTTTTGGAGCGGCTTTCTTTTTTGCTGCAGTTTTTCTCTTAGGTGCTGCTTTTGCTGCGGCGTTTTTCCTTCGAGTTGCTGCTGCCTTTCTCTTACGAGCTGCTGCTGCCTTTAGTGCTTCAGCTGCTTTCTTTGCTGCATTCCTCTTTCGAGTTCGTGCTGCTTTCTTTGCTGCTTCGGCTCTTTTGGCTTTAGATATTGCCATGACTTTTTTCAAAAATGGTATCTGTTATGTAGTAAAAGTCACACAATACTACGCTTACTATAATAAAATTTGACACTTTTTTTGTTTTTTATAATTTAACGATCAACAATTTGTTAGACAAATTGATGCTGTATCTACAGTTGATTGATCCTTTTGCGGTCTAATGACAATTTTGTAGTTTTCATCTTCATCAAATGGAATGTCAAACTGTGTTGTTACTTCTATTGGATTACCTGGGTCTAATCCAACTATCAAAAGATCTTTTGCTGTAAATTCACCAAAAACTGCTTTGTGTTTTTGATCTTTTTCATCAATTAGGTAAAATTGCCCCCCTGATAATGCTGTTTTTTCATCACTGATGTTTTTTGCAATTATTCCAATCTTCACAAATGTGTTTTCAGGTTTTACTTCTTTACTTCCTTCATGTGTCCCTTCAAATGTAACTACGTACTCTACTGGTCCTACAATTACTGTTTCTCCTTCATTTACTTCAATGAAATTAGTTTGATATTGTGTATACATGTAATTTGCAAGTACCATTGAACCAATTATTGCCCCAATTACTATTACAAGACCCATTCGTACCATAAAATTTAGATTTTTTTTTGATATATAGTTGATACGTAATTTCAAAAAATATATGATTTTTTCTTAATTGTTTGTTTAATTTGGAGTGCAAATAGGGGGGTTATTTGACAAGTTTTGTATTTTTTGTAAGATTATTTTTCCTCAAGTTTTCTTATTTTCTGCATCTTTTTTTTCAAAATCTGTCTTATTTTTGGGGGTTTAGCTTTTACGCCTAACTGTGAAAGATTGCCCTTCTTTTGCTGGGATACCTTGGTGGAATTACCGTTGCTTATTGTATCTAGGCATAAGTGTTCAACCCCCCATCAAAATACCTCTTTTCCAAAATTTCATCATATGCCTAAACACCCTTTTTTCATAGGGGGGTTTAGCGCCTAGGCATAATCTTGTTATTTGTTCTTTTTTTATTTTTTTTGAAATATTTTTAAAATTATTTTTTTAACACTATTTTTCTTGAATTTTTAAAATTAAATCTATTTTTTTGACCCCATAATGCTGTTCAACCCTGCCCTTTTTTGATAAAATATCTGATTTGATTTCTTAATTTGCATCTGTTTAAAATTTTAAAATGTTTTTAGTAAGAATCTGGATGTTTTTTCGTGTTTATCTGAAACACTATCAATTGCATCAAACATTGTTTGCTGATTGACATTTTCTTTATCGTCTAAAACCACATAAACTGCTACTTTTTGCTTTCCATCTTCATTGATTATTTTACTAATTGCTTCAATGGAATTACAAAAATCTGAAACTTTGTTGGCAAATTTTGTTCTTTCATCTTCAGTAAATCCTCTATATCTAATAATTTGATTATTTTTCATTTCTATTTTGGCCCCTATTACTAGAATTCCTAATTGTGCTTTTGGCTCAAAAATATCTACAGGTATTCCGTATTGACCTGCATGTTTTACTAAAATTTGAAAGGAGTTTTCTTCATTCTTGACTTGATCAAATGGTAAACTCTCATGAATTAACCATCTTTCAACATTATCTCTCATTCTGGATGCACTCATTATTTCATTTTTAAAATTACTTCTATATGATTCTAAATCTAATGATTTACTATTGTCAATTACATATGTTTCAATATTCGAATTTAGAAATAT
>CALCPD010000036.1 GCA_937897875.1 uncultured Nitrosopumilaceae archaeon | reverse complement strand
CTTCAGCTTTTTTTGCTACTTTTTTAGCTGGTTTTGCTTCAGCTTTTTTTGCTACTTTTTTAGCTGGTTTTGCTTCAGCTTTTTTTGCTACTTTTTTAGCTGGTTTTGCTTCAAGAATTTTTGTCTTCTTTTTTAATTCTTCAATTTCTGCTTTAATTTTTTTTGCTTCATCAATTTTTGTCATATCATTACCTCAAGTTTTAAATTCAATTTGTTACTTTTTTTGTAATAATTCATTCCTATTTAACAGTAAATGTTCCAGTAGTAGAAATATTGGATAAATCAGTAGAAACAATATCGACAACTATTTTGTAAGAACCTGAAACGGTTATGACTTTAGAAAATGTATCATTAATTGGGAAAAAATTTCCATCTTTAACACATTGGTTAAAAAAACCACCTTGGGTTACTACATCACTACTTTCAGAAGCATAAACGGTGATATACAGATCGCCACAGGTAAATGACGAATCATTGATTTTCACTTGAATCTGTACAGGTTCTTCTACAGAGTATTGATTTGCAAGTCCAATTATTTCAATATCAGAATCATGTGAAGAATGTCCAGAAAAAGTCATAGGCCACATATTCAATGTTCTATCAGGTTTTTGAAGAGTATCAGCCATTACTGCTGAACCAAATATAATTGAGAAAACTACAGGTAATACAAATACAACAATTAGTTTTGAAGATACCATTTTGTAATAAATTAAGTAATTCCCTTATATCTATTTAGCAAAAATCCGGATTAGGACTACAATGTGACGAATAAGTTAAATCGTATCTGTGTAAATATCGCTATATGCGACTTAGAAAATTCAGAGTTAGAGCATATCGTTGCATCCATGATTCTGGAGAAATTACGGTAGGAGATCTAGCAGCTTTTGTTGGAAGAAATGAAAGTGGGAAAACAACCATTTTACAAGCACTGACATTGTTAAACAGGGATGAAAAAATTTCAGATTTAGATCTTTGTGATGAAATGTCAGAGGAACTCAAAGAAGAAATTAAGCTAGCTGAAGGAGAATTTGACTTAAATGAATATGAAACAGAAATATTAAAAGAGAAATTCCCAGGATTACCACAAATTAAAAAAATTAAATTATTTAGATCAAATAGAAATCAAAAAGTGCAATACGAATTTGAAGATACAGAAATTAGTGAAATTAATGATGAAGGGTTAAACTCATGGGAGAATTTTACTAAAGAAATTCTTGAATTTTTAGACACACTTCCAAATCACATAAGAATTCAAATCAACACAAAATTATTTGATGGTTCAGTTCCAAAAAACCAAGAATCATTTGATAGTGGTATGGCAGAATTTAGTAATGAATTACATGTAATAGCAATTGAAGAATCACAAATTATTGAAGAATGGGAAAAAATTTATCATAAAACAGAAAACCAATTTTCAAATCTTCTTAGTGGTGAAAGTCAAAAAGTAGCGTTACAAAATTTTATTTCTGCAGAATTACATCCAAGATTTGTTTATTTTTCAGATTATAAGAAAATTTATGGAAATATCAATCTAAACGAGTATCTAAGAAAAGAAAACGAGCAAAAACAAGATTCTATTGAATTTGTTGAAGAATTTGATAAAGCAGAAACTGTGAGAAATTTATTTTATTTAGCAGAACTGGATATGAATGAATTAGATGAGGTAAAAGAGCAACCATCAAAATGTATCAAATTACTAAATACTGCAAGTAACAGATTAACTAAAAAATTGAATCCAGCATGGAAAGGAGATCCAATTCATGTTGACTTGAGATATAATCCAGGAAATATTATGAGTGTAGTAATTTCAGATGTGCATAAAGATGGAACAATTACAAACACCGGATTGCTAAATAGACGTGCAGAAGGTTTCAAATGGACATTTTCATTTATTGTAAACTTTGCAGCTGAAACACAACGTTCAGAATTAAAAGAAGCAATATTACTTTTAGATGAACCTGCAAGAAATCTTCATCCAACACAACAAATGGGAATTTCAGATTTATTGAAAAATTTAGCAGGCTCAAATCAGGTTCTATATGCAACACATTCACCATTTATGATATTTGACTATACACCAGGTAATTTGTTAGTAGTAGAATTGGATAAGAGGAAACACCTGAGTAGAATATTTTATGATTATTGGAATGCAGATGATAAAACACTAACACCAATTTTGTATGGATTGTGTAGGGGTCAAGTAGAAGCAATTGTAGATAGAGAAATTGGAACAAATTCCCGACCAGTAATTATTGTAGAAACAATGTCAGATTCAATGTACCTAAATTCATTTGATAAATTTTTACAGGATCCAAATATTTCAATGAATCCATTGAATGTTATTGCAGCATATAATAAAAATTCAGTATTACCTTTAGCAATATTTTATAGAAATCACGGATACAAAACATTTGTTTTATTAGATAATACAGAAGAATCAAAGCAAATTTCTGCACAATTAGAATCAAATCA
>CALCPD010000035.1 GCA_937897875.1 uncultured Nitrosopumilaceae archaeon | reverse complement strand
CTAGTCGATAGAAATAACAACTTTCGACATTAGTTATTATAGTAAATTTATGTATTTAAGATTTATTGATAATAATTAGTTAAAAATAACAATTTTTTAAAATTATTTTAGTGATTTTGTTAAATAATTGATCTATAAATTACGAATTTGAATTTTCAAACTATTGAAATTAACAGATAAAGTTGCACTAGTTACAGGTGGAAGTAGAGGAATTGGATTTGCAATTGCAAAAATTTTGTCAGACAATGGAGCAACAGTAGTAATTACATCAAAAAATTCAGAAAAAATAAAACAAGCTGAAGCAAAAATTTCTAATTCATTTGGAATAACATGTGATATCAAAAAAAAGAACGAAGTTCAAAATGTACTAGATCAAACAATTAAAAAATTTGGTAAATTAGATATTTTAGTAAATAATGCAGGTATATTTCCAAAAATAAAATTATTGCATGAAATTGAAGAAGAAGAATGGAATGAAGTATTAGATGTTAATTTAACAGGGCAATTTAGATTTACTAAAGAAGCAATACCATATTTACAAAAAACATCTGGTTGTATAATTAATATTTCATCAGATGCAGGATTGAAAGCATATCAAGGATTTAATGCTGATGCATATTCTGCATCAAAAGCTGCTTTGATAGTCCTTACAAAATGTTGGGCATTAGAATATGCTAAAAATAAAATCAGAGTAAATTGTATTTGTCCAGGAGTGGTTGATACAGATATGACAAAACCATTTTTAAAAAATCAAAAAGATATAGAATTTATGAATAATGAACACCCATTAGGTAGAATTGGACAACCAGAAGAAATAGGAAAATCAGTACTATATTTTGCATCTGATGATGCATTATGGATTACTGGAGCAATTCTTACAGTTGATGGAGGAGAATCAATAAAATAAATTCATATGAATTTAATACAACCCAAAATTACAAAATCTTATGGAAGATAAGAAAAAATTTAGAGCTAAATTAATAATTCTCTTAGGAGCAATTTGGATAGTAATCACATTACCATTACCATGGATTATTAACAATCCAGCAGTTTCAGATGCTCAATTTAACACTGTATTAGGCATAATTGGAGTTATGTCTATTCCATTTATCATGCTAGGTATTGCTTGGTCATTAAAACCAGAACTAACAACATAAGGAAATTATAATTGAATAATATACCAATTTCTGATAAAATTCCTGAATTAGATATTGCAATAAAAGCAGCACAAGAAGCAAGTAATACGATTTTAGAGATATATCATAGTGATTATAGTACATTCACTAAAAATGATGATTCACCAGTTACAGATGCAGATTTAAAAAGCAATAAAATAATAAATGAAATTCTATCAGATACAAAATATTCAATACTTTCTGAAGAAGATGAAGATAATCAAGATAGATTATCAAAAGACATGATTTGGATTGTAGATCCACTTGATGGAACTTCTGATTTTATTGATAAAACGGGAGAATTTACTGTGATGATTGCATTAATAAAAAATAAAGAACCAATTCTTGGTGTAATTGCATGGCCTACAGAAAAAATATTATTTGTTGCACAAAAAAATTGTGGAGCTTTTAGATATTCAGATAGTAAATGGGATAAAATTTCAGTAACTAAAATTGATCAACTTAGTAAATGTAGAACAATAGGATCAAGACATCATTTATCAGATAAAGAAAAGAAATTCATCAAGAAAATTGGAATTAAAGATTTTACAAGTATAGGTAGTTCATTAAAAGTTGGAAAAATTAGCTCAGGTGAAGCTGAGGCTTACATTACTACAACAAATAAAATGAAAGAATGGGATACAGCTGCATCTCATTGTATTATTTCAGAAGCTGGTGGAAAAATGACAGATATGTTAGGAAATGAATTGACATACAATAACAAGAATGTGTACCATGGAAACGGTATTTTAGTTACTAATGGATTAATTCATGATAAAATAGTACAAGAATTTAAAAAATTAGAGTAGGTTTCTTTCATTAAGAAAGTCCTTTACTTTGTTTGCACTATCTGAAAGTGGTTCATGTTCAGTGTCAATTACTAAATCTGCCTTCTCTGGAGCTTCATAAGGATCATCAATTCCTGTAAATCCTTTGATCTCTCCTTTTCGTGCCTTGGCATACATGCCTTTGACATCTCTTTCTTCACATTTAGCTAATGAACACTTTACATA
>CALCPD010000034.1 GCA_937897875.1 uncultured Nitrosopumilaceae archaeon | reverse complement strand
ATTATTTCAAGTGCTGGAAACTCTGGACATGGATATGGAACAATTGGATTACCTAATGCATCTCCTTTTGGAATTTCAGTTGGAGCAACTACTAACAATGTATTTGTTGGCTATGGCCCTTTCAAAGATGAACCCCGATTTGGAAATAATACAATTCATTATGATCATGTAGTTGATTTTTCAAGTCGAGGACCTAGTTCAATTGGTGATCCTAAACCTGATATCATGAGTATTGGTGCTCATGGATTTACACCATCAAGTATTTTAAAAGAAAATAAAGAATCCACAGAACCATCATTTTCATTATTTGGTGGAACTAGTATGGCAGCACCATTAGTTTCAGGAAGTGCTGCAATTTTGATGCAAGAAATGAAAAATCAGTTTCAAGATTATGATTCATTTACAATTAAAAATATTTTAATGTCTACTGCAACTGATTTACAAAATGATCCATTTGTTCAAGGTTCTGGATTGGCAAATATTGAATCTGCTTTAGATTATGTTCATGGTAACAACGGTGTTTTCATAGTTTACAACAATGGTTCTTATGATAATATTAAAAAAATCCTTGAACCTGCAATTTCAAATATCAATTTTACTGAAATTGGATTTGAACAATTTCAATTTTCTTCAAAATCATTTCCTATGACTAGCTGGTTTGCAGGTCAATTACTTCCTGGAGAACGAACTACGACTACTTTTACAATAAATAATCCTACCAATCAGACACTTACAGTTCAATTAGAATCAAAAAATATTTCCTTAATTAAAAATTCTCAATTCAATGGAATTACTACTCCACAACAAAAAGATTCTGTTTTGAATAAAACTGGCGTTTTCATTCCAAATTATGTTAAATTATCTGATATTGAAACTAGTGAAAAATTAAATGATTTTTTTGATTATCCAAATCCAATCCCTGATGATTCCTCGCTAATGATATTAAATCTAAATTTCCCATTTACTGAATTTATGAATTCTACTGCCGATATTTATGCAGACGATCTAAAAATTTCTTCATTATATCTTTACGATTGGATTGATAAAAATAACAATACTGAAATAACTTCTAATGAATTATCTATGGTTAATAGAGCAGGTTCATGGGGAACTGTTCAAGAATTACGAGTTTCAGAACCTAAGGAAAAATTTGATGGTGTGCCTTTAGTTGGAGTTTATCCTGTTCCAACAATATTTTCTTATTGGTTAGGTGACACAAAACAGAATTCTACTTCTATGGATTATACTTTATCTGCAAGCTATTATCAGAAAAATAATTGGCCTGTATTATGGCTCGACTCTAATACCATTAATGTTCCACCAAAATCAACTGCTAATGTTGATGTTACTTTAGTTGTTCCTGATGATTTTCAAACTGGTGTATATCAAGGATTTTTAAATTTTAAAACTAATGATCACGATGTTAATTCTCCTATATCTTTTGTAGTTAAGGAACCTATTATTGAAAATGATTCTACTGTATTTGTTGAAGGAAAATTAACTGATGATATTCTTTATGGTAATGGATTTACTAAAGGTGCATTTGATATGTCTAATAGATACATGGCAGGTGATTGGAGACAATATTATTTTGATATTCAAAATGAATCAGTCAACACTGCAATTATAGAACTTTCATGGCAATCAGATGATACTAATTTTGGAGTGTTTGTTATGGATCCATCTGGAAAAATAATTCAAACAAATGTCCCTTCTGGTGTTTTTGGTCATTTTCTTGGATGGCCATCACTTGATTGGTTAGGTAATTCACTTTTTAGTCAAGGTGGAGGATTTTATCCTGTAAAGAATAAAGATGATACGTCAACTGTATTGTATGTTCCAATTAACCAAACTGGAACTCATACTCTTTTAGCACATTCTACTTTATTTGGAGGAAATTCAACTACTGAAAAAATAACACTAGCTGCAAAATTTACAAATATTTCTAATGATATAATTATAAATTCTGAACATGATTCTGAAATAAAATCTACCATTGCTAATTCTGAAAACTCTGAGTTCACTTCTGAATCTAATAATTCGACTTTATTGATTTCAAACAATGACACATTGATTATTTCAGATAGTCAATCTGATCTAGGATTTGACATTGGACTTTTACTTGGAATTACTATTGGAGTTGCGATCGGAATATCCGTCATATTCATTATTAGGCAAAAAAATACCTAAAATTCAAACAAGGTTTATAACCAATTTGTCGAGTAATTCAGCTTGAATGTCAGAGGTCGGGACAAAAAAATCTGAGGGATTATCCCGCAGAGATTTTCTAAGATTGATGGGTGCCGCAGGAACAGGCTTAGCATTTGCTCCGTTTATCCCATTTGGTAATTTTATGCCCAACCCTAATCAAGCATCATTAGAAAAAGTTCCAGTTATCTTACCTGATGGAAGTCATGCAAATATCAATACATATGAAATTAATTCTGCACAAGTAATCACATATCCTTCAACTGGAGATGCAGCACTTGATGCTGAAGCATTCCGAAAATGGCAATTCATTAGATTACCTGAAGAACTAGGTGGTGGAAAAACTGACACAACTAGCATTCGTGCATACAGTATGATTTGTCTTCATCTTTGGTGTTTGTGGAAGTATTGGCCAGAAGATGGAAGAAAAAGAGGTGAATGTCCTTGTCACGGAAGTATGTATGATCCGGTAACTGGAACTGCATTTGTTGGACCAGCATCAGTACAAGCTGCACCATCAGATACATTACCTGAATTAACTTTGGAAATTGATTCCGATGGATTTGTTTTTATTTTACCACCTAAATTTGATGCAAACAGTAATGGAGTAATTGGATATGGCCGTTTCACTTAGTAGACACACGGGTATAGTAGCCCTACTTTATTGGATTTGGGATGGAGTGGATAGAACTATCTTTACTGCAATTAAATTTTCTTTCCCTGCAAGATTTGTAAGTCCATTTGGATTTTTAGGAATGTTAACATTTACTGTATTTATCATTCTTGGAGTTACAGGAGCTCTGCTAATGTTTTACTATCAACCAATTTTGGATAGGGCATGGGATAGTGTTGAATTCATTAATGATGATGTACCATTTGGTTTTCATATAAGAAATATTCACTATCACGGTTCGAATGCAATGGTTCTACTTGCAGTACTTCACATGTATTACCAATACTTTAGTGGAAGATACAAAATTAGAAATGAAGTCTTATGGATGACTGGTGTAATTCTTGGTGTTGTTACAATCCTTGAAGCCTTTACTGGTTATGATGTAATATTTAGTGAGAGGGCGGAACTTGCGATTAGTATTGCTGCGTCACTGACAACCTCTATTCCTGTTGTTGGACCTACAATCAGAGATGCGGCGCTGGGTAGTGGATTTTCGGATTTTGTTTTAAGATTTTATGCACAACATGTGTTCTTGTTACCTATCGTGATGCTTGGATTGATGGCAGTACACTTCCCAAGATTCTTAGTATTTGATGTCCCAATGGTAATGGCAATAGGTGGTGCAATTTTGATCACTGGTGGAGTTTTCCCAATTGATATGGGATTCAAGTTTGAACCGACAGTACCTCCAGGTGTAACTGTACCAGAATGGTATCTTACTGGAATTTACGCTTTTATGAGAACTCAATATGACAAGTTCGTTACAGGATTGCTGTGGCCACTTGTGTTTATCATATCTCTTGTATTGATTCCATTTCTTGATAGATACAAGAAATTCTCATGGAGAGATCGACCTATGGTTACAGCATTTGGTATTACGAGTCTTGCACAAATTATGGTAACAACTTACTGGGGATTCTATATTTCTCCAGACGTATCTATCCCGTTGGTAGAACGTTTGGTAATTGATCCAATATTCTTCTATGGTGTTATGCTTCTACTTGTTCCATTAGGATTTGGATTTACATACATGATGATTAAACTTGCAAATGAAGCTGAGAGAAAATCAAAACTTGCAAAAAGTAGTGGTCCACAAAAAGTGGCAACCATTAACCTTTCCGATAAATGGATTAATTGGTTACTTGTTGCATTATTAGCGTTCCAAGTATTCCTCAACATTGCAGCATACAATGCAGCTTTGACAGGAATGAAGAATGTTTCACTATTCTTAATTGGAATTATTTTACTGGTATTTGCTGCCTTCTTCCATATCTACAGATATGCAATAAGTCAACAAAAGAATGCACCACCACCAGCACCGGTAAGAATAGTAGAAGATTTACCAGAATTATCTGAATCAGAAGTAATTCCAGAAATTACTGCAGATTCAAGTAGTGAAACATCTAAACTTCCTGATGATGCTTCTGAAGAAAAACCTAAAGAGTTAGCACCATCTGTTCCAACACCAACAACAACTAAAGCTGACTTGGATATTGGAACTGATAATAATACTAATTTAGGATCCCAAGATCTCACAAAACCTTGATTGCAAAAATTCTGACCAAGCTTTATAAGAACTTGGAAGATTTACAAAAATTATGAGTACTACTACATCAAGTCATGCATATGGAATTGGTGTAATTGCATTAATTATTGGAATGGGCGCTGTCATTGTATTTTATACATCGTTTTGGCTTCCTGAATCTTTAGAAAAACCATCAGTTGATATACATATTTTGGAACCAACTGATAATTTCATGATTAGTATTGCTGAAGGTGCAGCAACTGAAGGAAATCCTAGTTATGTTCCAAATAATCCAAAGATTACTCTAACAATAGACAATCATGTTATTTGGATGAATGACGATATTACTCCACATACTGTAACTGCAGATCATAGACATATGGATTCATACAGTGGTGAATTTGGGTCTACAGGAGTTGTAATGCCTGGGGAATCATATGAGTTCATATTCACTGAACCTCAAGAACTTCATTATCACTGTGATCCACATCCATGGATGACAGGTTCATTAATTGTTGAGAAGAGTAGATTCTAGTCAGAATATTTTGCAAAAATTATTTTACTTTCAATTTCTTTATGTTGCTCAATTATTGAAACTCTAAATTTTACTTCATACTCTTGATTTGGTTGAAATTCAATTACTGCTGTAAACTCTGCTTTATTTTCAGGCATTGTATCTTTATTGATGAATAATCTTGAAACATGTTGTGAGATCTTTTTTTGGTTGTATGACTTGTAAATTATATGCTCATTTGAATCTAAAATTGTTGTATTGACTACTACTCCGTCATATCGTCCAGGATATGACACATCAATTGTACCCGTAATTTCAGAATTTTGATGAATATCAGTTGAATTTAATTTAAATTCTAAATCTCCCATATGTCTCATTTTATCATTATGAATAAATAATTTGTTAAGTGGGCCCAAAGGGCTTCGATCCCTTGACCATTGGATTAGAAGTCCAACACTCTATCCATGCTGAGCTATAGGCCCAGAAACCTACCAATTAATTGACATTTTAAGGGTTTACAGCCATTTTTTATCATTCTTTTCTCTTTCCATTTTGAATAGATACTGTTGTGCATATCCACAATATGGGCCAAAATAATTTACAATTTTTTCATGAAGTAATTCGTATTGTTTTTGTGTAATTGTTTTTGTTTCTATTTTGAATTCTTTTGAATAATATTTTTCTAAAATTTTGATCATCCATGTATCTAATGGAAATGATTCTAATTTGTTTAATGAAAATAACATAATGCAATCTGCTACTTTATTTCCTATT
>CALCPD010000033.1 GCA_937897875.1 uncultured Nitrosopumilaceae archaeon | reverse complement strand
CCTACAGAAGCTATATGATCAGGCTCAAAGGCGTGTAAAATACCTAAAAGAAATCCAGCTCCTATCATAAAGGCAGGAGTAAGATTATCTACATTAAAAATTAAATCATAAAATAAATTTTCCATATTACAAATTAAATTAAGAATGGAAGTATAAAGAATTTCAGGCAAAAAATTTCAATATATACTAAACATTTGTTAAAAATCATTATAAATAATTTAGATTATCTAAAGTATGATTCATATAAAATATTTTATTTTTAAAAATGAAAAAACTTTAGATAATAATGAAATACAAGTAAGTAATCACAAAGAGAATACTTTCAAAACAATTTATCAAATTATTAATCAAAAAATCATTGAAAAACAAACAATTACTTTAGAACAATTAGTAATATTTTGTAGTTTTAAAATAATAAAAAAAATTAAAAATAAAACAAATTATGAAGAAATTCAAAAAGAATCTAATAAACAATTTCTAAAAAATAGAGATTATGTAAATAATTTTAAAAATTTGAAAACCATGACAGTTGAAATAATGATAGATAATCTTCCTAAGAATATAATTAGATTTTCTGCATAAAATAATTATTAATCAATAAAAACAACAGGTTTGGTAGTAAGATTTACCACTTGTTGAGAAACATTACCTATTGAAGAATTAGATTTTCCAATTCCAATTTTACCCATAATTATCATATCTACATTTAATTTATCTGCAAGTTCTACTATTTTTGTAGATGGTCTTCCAAGCTTTACAATACGTTTGTAATCATTAAGTTGTTTTGGAACAACTATACTTCTTAGAATTAATTTTCCTTCTTCTTGAATTTGAGAAGATAAATTTTCATCAATATTTTCATCATTCTCATCTGTCCATTCAATAACATGTAACAAGTAAATTCTAACTCTAGTTATTCCTTTGAACAAATAACTAGAATGATGTAATGCACGTAAAGAGCTTGCAGAGCCATCTACAGGCACAAGAACACGCATGATAGGCATATCTTTAGATATTTTATTATCAAATTCATAGGAATTTTCTGTTGCGATGTCATCTTCAACATTTACTTTGTGAATTATCTCAGCAATACTTTTTCGAGCTTCAATTAGAGGTAAAATAATTAACACAACTGCAGCAGCAGATGCCCAAACTATTGCAAGAGAGATCCAAAGGAAAAAAGATTGTTCATCAAATACATAATCTGTTAAAACAAATGTTGCAGGCCAGACTATTATAAAGAAAATAGATATAGCAAAACCAATTTTTAAGCAAAAATTAAGAGAACGTTTTAGATACTCTTCATCAGTATCCCGTTTTAACATAGAACGAACCTTATCATCAACTACAAGGATCTTTTGATGCATTATTCCAAAATCAAAGTTTTCAGATTTAATTAAACTACCAAATATAGTAATTAACAGACCAGTAAGGATTGATGCAATATTTCCATATAGTAATGGAATTTGATTTCCAGTTGAAACTAGAGTTATTTCTCCAAACATAGAATTTGCAGTAAATAACCAAATTATAATTCCACAAATTAAACCAATTATGGCACCAGCAGTCGCTGCAATTCTATGTGTCTTTTTCCACAAGATAGCAAATGAAATTGGAGCAACAGCAGAACCGATCATTATACCCATCATCAAATATACATATTGTAGACTAACTCCTGATTGGTATAACATTAATGTCAAAAATCCCATTCCAATTCCAAATACTAGAATAGTAATTCTTGATACTCTAATTAATTCACGACCAGTTGCAGAAGGTTTTAGGTAAGTACGAAAAACATCATAAGTTACTAAAGATGAAACACTCACTAATTGTGATGAACCAGCAGCAGTTACAGCAGTAAACAAAATTGATAGAATTAAGATAGCACCAAAATCGCCCATTAGATTTGCTGCAGTAGTTGGAGCAACCAATCCTAAGCCTATATCATTTTCTGTAAGCGTGACACCAGTAGCAATTGCAGCTAATCCCAAAGTAGTTGCAAGTGTAAATGGAATTGCAAACCATGCAAGCCCACCAATAATGAATCCGCCAGTAGCAGCTTTAGGTCTGGCAGCAATTGCACGTTGCCAATAAGATTGATCTACAAAGACAGTACCAAAGTTTCCAACTATGTTAATGATACCAAAAATTAATGCACCAATTGATGCTAAAGTAAGATAAGTTCCAAAAGCATTTCCTTCAACTGGTTGTAAAATTGATGCTTGAGTTAATTTTTCATACATTCCAGATATTCCACCAATTTCAGGATTTATGAAATAAATTGAAGTTACAAAAATTAAAACTACAACAAAAATAAATGAAGTGTTAAGATATTCTGCAAAAAATGTTGCTTTTAAGCCACCAAAAATTGTGTAAACGATAATACATACTGGAATCAAAAATGCTGCTAGTGTTATATCAACACCAGTTAATGAATTAATTACTGCAGCACCTCCCAAAAGAAGCATTGCAGTTACAATGGTATTAGTCATTAAACCAAAAGCTAAGAAAACTTTGTGAGGATGTTTACCAAATCTGACATACAACATCTCAGGAAAAGTATGAGTCATAGGTGCTTTTCGTTTTAATTCAATTGCGAGAATTGCAAATAAAATTACTTGAATAGATGCTCCAGCTGCGTACCAAAATGCACCTCCCATTCCAAATTCATAGGTTACAGTGGAGGATTGTAGTAAAGTTGCAGCCCATGTCCATGCTGAGACAATTGAAGATGCAATTAATCCTGTTTTTATTGTTCTTCCAGCAGTGTAAAACCATTCAGATGTTTTTCGGGTTCCAAGCCATTTTGTTTCAGCCTTAACCATTAAAATTACAGATAATGATAAAATTACCCCAACACCTACCAAAAGTAAGTATCCAATATTTTCTGGTAAGATCGTACTCAAAGTACTAAGAAGACAATTGACTAATATTAAAATAAAATTATCAAGCCTGGAAAAAATATTTAAAGATTTTAAATAGATCTTAGAGGTCTATATTGCAATGGTTGATCATATTGATGAAATTATTATTTCAACATTATCTCAAAATTCTAAACAAAGTATATTTGAGATATGGGATTATTTGAAAAAATTTAAAATTAATTTAACAGAAGAAGAAATTGAATCAAGGATTTCAAAATTAGAATTTGATAAAGTTATTCAAGGATACACAATTAAAATTGATGCAAAGAAAATTCCTCATAAAGTTATACGAGTAGATCTTGTAACATTTAGAACATCACAATCTTTACCCAAACGAATGGAAGGTTTGAAAAAATATCTTAATGATGCACCATTTGTGTTATTTTCAGGTAAAACAAGAGGAGGATATGATTGGATTACAATTAAGTCATTTTTGTCAAATGAGATGGCAGATGAAGAAAATGATAATTACCGAAATTTATTTGGAGATATTATTCAAACGTATGAAGTGTATGACTTTGTCCCACAAACAGATGCATCATTATATGCATTAGTATATACTGAAAAAGAATACAAAGAATTTCTCAAAGAATGGGCTCCACCATTTATTGGAAATTAAAGTTTTTTAGAATTAATTTTATTAAAATGAATTGTTTCATCAATTAAGGAATGAATTCTTAATCGTAAATTCATAAGAAATTCAATTGATTCTAGTTTTTGTTTACGATTTTTAATTTTATGAGCATCATGAACTAAATCGTCAATTCGTGATAGAGTAATTTTTAACGTGAGATTACTCTTTTGGACTAAATGTAATGATTTTGAAGTAGAGTTATCTTTCTTTAAAATTGTATTAGTTTCAGATTTCATTGTCTTTTTAATTTCTCTTATTTGTTTAACAGTTAATTTATTTTCAATAATTTGATCTGTTAAAATATTTTTTTCTGAATCATCAACATGAATAATTTCTAATGCTTGACTAATACTTAGATTATTTTCTACAAGTTTTTCCTTTACAGTACTAGGTAATGTTAGCAATTTCATCCTATGAGAAACATATTCATCACTTTTACCTATTTTTTTACTTAGTTCAGATATTCCACCCCAACCAAATTCATTAACATATTTTTGATATGATTCAGCTTCTTCAATTGGATCCATTGATTTTCTTTGAATATTTTCAGTTAATTGGATTTCATATGCCTGTTTATCAGACATATCACGAATTTTACAAGAAATAAATCTCCAACGTAACGATTTACATGCTGTAAATCTTCTATGACCTGCAACTAGTTCAAATGCATTATCTAATGGTCTAATTACAATTGGTTGTAATAATCCATGTTGTAAAATACTTGTTTTTAGTAAAAGAATTTCAGGATCATTAGTAGATGGAGAATGTCTAACAGCAAATTTAGATGGTCGAATCATGTTTAACTCAATTGGTTCAATAATAGAATTATCAATTTGTTCCAACAATTAACACCAAAAAATATAAGAAATTATAGTATTTAGGAATTATACAAAAATAATATAGTTGATTATTGATAAAAATCAGGTTCTTGATCTTTTTTCTGTTTTGGAAGATC
>CALCPD010000032.1 GCA_937897875.1 uncultured Nitrosopumilaceae archaeon | reverse complement strand
AAAGTTAAAAATTATCAAGGTGAAGAAAAAATAGTTAGTTTAAGGTTAGGAGATAATGAAAATAGAATTACAGAGTTAAAAGATAACAAAATATCAATCAATGGTATTAAAAATATAATTTATAGAGGAGATATTTTAGAAATTTCTGGAACTGCTACTCCAGGCACTGCAGTAATTGTAGAAATCATGAATCCAGAACAAGTTACAATTAACAGTAGAACTGCAAAAGTTGATGGTACAGGTAATTGGAAATTAGATACATCGATCAATATTCCATATGATGCACTATTTGGAAAATATAGTATCACAGTTTCAGATGGAAGAAATCAAAGTCTAAAATATTGGGAAATTCAAACAGATAAAATAATTTTAATTAGTCCAATAAAAATAATGGTTGACCCAGGACAATTAATAAAATTTAATGGAACTGCATTACCAAATCAATTAATTGAATTTATGTTAGAAGATAGTCTAGGAAATGAAGTAACTTCAGACATAATTAATGTAGGTGAAACAGGATTTGTTGAATTTGAGTATCAAACTACAGAAAATGATGATTTAGAAGGTACATGGACATTAATTGCAACACAAAATGAAAATAAAGAATTTACATATGTTGGATATGGAGAATACCCTACAACTCCAGTTAATTTAGAATTCAATAAAGTAAATTACAAGGCATCAGAAAAAGCAATAATTTCAGTGTTAGGAAAACCATCAGATGTTTTAAAAATGATGATCATCAGCCCTTCAGGAAATATTAGCGGTGATGAAATTTCAATTAAATTACGAGAAGATGGCAGAACAACATATGAATTAGATTTGACAGGTTACGCTTCAGGAATTTATACAGCAGTGATTCAAAAAAATAATTCTCAAAGTAGTGAAAAATTTTCAGTAGGATTACAATCTTCTTCAGGTCCTATTGATGTGAAAACTACACAAACATCATACATTCAAGGAGAACGTATGCTAATAATTGGTTCAACAGGTCCAAATGCATTATTGAAAGTAGATTTAGTAAATCCTAATGGAATGAAAATAAAAAGTTTGGATGTGCCATCAAATAGTAATGGAGCATTTACAATAGATAACTTAAAAATCCCTTCAAACGCAGTAAGTGGAAAATGGAAAATTAATGTTATTAGTGGTTCAAATTCAGATACAGTAGAATTCGAAGTAAATGCATCAAATGATAAAGGCATTATAGTCAACATAGGAGAAACCACAAAAATTCCAGGATTTGGAAATAGTATTAACATTGAAATTAATGCCCAGCAAAAAACAACTATAACTATGGAAGTGTTTGATTCAAACAATAATCAAGTAAGTCAAACTCTTTCATGTACACCAACATCAGAATTCAAATGTCAAATTCTTTGGACAATTCCTAAAGAACTCAATCCAGGAACATATAAAATTAAAATTAGTGACTCCATAAATTCAGTTGAAAAAACCATCAATGTAAACTAAAACAATTTTATTTCACTAAATTAGACAAATTATAATGAATCTAAAAGACAAAATAACAGAATATCCAAATTTTCCAAAAAAAGGAATATTATTTAGAGATTTTAGTCCAATTTTAAAAGATCCATCATCATTATCATATATTGCTGATGAATTTTCAAAACATTTCCATCCAAAAGATGTGGATGTATTTGCAGGAATTGAATCCAGAGGATTCCTACTTGCAACAATTTTGGCTTTAAAATACAACAAAGGCATGATAATGATTAGAAAAGCAGGAAAATTACCAGGAAAAACTGCAAAATTAGCATATACAATTGAATACGGAAAAGATACAATTGAAATACAAAAAGATGTGATTGAAAAAGGTCAAAAAGTTGTAATTTGTGATGATTTACTAGCAACAGGTGGAACAGCAAAAGCTTCTGCTAAACTAATTGAAAAAGTAGGCGGAGACATCACAGGATTTGCATTCATAATAGAATTAATGGAATTAAATGGAATTAAAGGACTAAGCAAATACAATTGCAAATCATTGGTGAAATATTAATGGAAAAAGATGTAGAAATTGGAATTTTTGGTGGAACTGGAATTTATGATTCAGGATTACTTGAAAATGCACAAGAAATTGAAATAGATACACCATACGGAAAACCATCAGATACCATCACAGTAGGAATTTTTAAAGGAAGAAAAATTGCATTTCTTCCAAGACACGGAAAAAAACACACAATACCACCACACATGATTAATTTTAAAGCAAATATTTGGGCATTCAAAGAATTAGGAATTACAAGAATTATTGCACCATCAGCAGTTGGAAGTTTAAAGGAAGAGTTAGAACCAGGACATCTTGTTTTACCAACACAATTTTTAGACTTTACAAAATCTAGAGATGGATCATTTTCTGAAGATGGAAGAGTAATCCATATTTCAGTTGCAGATCCATTTTGTCCAGAATTACAATCATCAATTCTCAAAGTAACAGATGAACAAAAAATTGGAATTCACAAAGATTGTACCTATGTATGCATTGAAGGTCCACGATTTTCAACCAGAGCAGAATCAAAATTCTATAGAACAACAGGTGCAGATATTATTGGAATGACATTAGTTCCAGAGTGTCAATTAGCTAGAGAAGCACAAATGTGTTATGCGTCAATTTCAACAGTTACAGATTATGATGTATGGGCAGATAAACCAGTTACAGCAAAAGAAGTCCTAGAAACACTTTCAAAAAATGTAGAAATTACAAAGAAAATTTTAACAGAATTAATTGATAAAATTCCTAAAACAAGAACTTGTTCATGTGCTAAAGCATTAGAAGAAGCAGAATTCTAATCATCTACAAAAGATTCTCTTTTGAGTCCTTCTGGAAGAGTAAGATCTCCCTGAAGTAAATTTTGTTGGAGATTCATAATTACTTCCTCAACATCATAACCTAGTTTTTTTAATTCAGTTTCAGTAGTTTGAGATAATTTAGCCCCAACATTTTGCCCACCAATTCTACCAAATGCAATTGCTGTAAAATGAAATTCATGATTATCTAATGTAAAATTACCATTAATTTTTGCAGCCATCTGGCTACCATGAATATCATTAATGTGAACTTTAAGATCCATGAGTAATTTTAAATCTCTATAGCTTTGTTAACATTGTCTTCAATCAAAAAGCTCCAATGTTGTTCATCTTCAATTTTAAAATTTTCACTTTTCAACGGAATAACTTTTTCATCTAAACATTCATGTTGAATTGTACCATTTTCTTTTAATTTTACCAATTTCCATTTGTATTTTCCTTGTTGTAATTTACATACATTAACTGCCCATTTTGCATCAGAATCAATTTTAGGCATACCCACTACATCAGTTAATTCTTCAATTCCAAGCTGTTTCTCTTCACAGAAATATTTCTTACAAACACCACATCTCCATACATCAACAGAACCTATAGTTCGTTCATCTATGTTGAGATTAACTACACCATAGTATGTAATCTGAGGATTATCACAGCATTTGTAAACTGGAGGAGCTGTTATTTTTTCCTCTTCAGGTTTACCTACAGTTTTTTCAGAGTCACTCAATATTGTTCACAAATTATTAGCATTATTTAGTTCTTGCATCATCGTAAGGTTGTTCCAAAATCACACCTATACTATCAACAATTTTGTTTCGTTTAAATTCAATATGTTCTCGTTCACACATTTTTCTATACATGTTAACTGCAGTAAATCTGGGATGCATTGCTTCAAATTCAGTTTCAGATATATCAATAAATGCACCAAGACCCATTAGAGAAGTTGCAGTTTTTTGAGCGGATTCAGATGAAATTTTTAATTTATCTGCAATTTCTAAAGCAGTCATTTTTCCATACCAAGTTACCAACAAGTAAGTTTTAGCTTGTATAGGAGATAATTTAATTTCTGAAATTAGATCATTTTCAAGTTTTGATGAATCCATTATTTTTTAAAGAAAATAAGAAGTACATAAAACATGAGGAAATAAATTATTTTTTAGATAATATTTTTTTTGATATTTTTAAACTAAATCCCATAGCAATAAAATGTACAATTCCACCCACAATAATTGCAGTTATCAAATTATCAAGAACAATCCAAGTAATCAAAAAGGTGAGAATTGATGGGATCGTTACAATTGCACCCATAATAGTTCCTTTCAAGATAATTTCACTAATCTTAAGTTTAGATTTTGTTGAATCAGGCAACAGGAAGATTATCAAAAATGGTAATAAAAATCAAAGATACTTTATATTTGGTGGGCACTGATTTGTAGTGCTTGTCAAGTTATAAGAAGACATATTCAAATGAACAATCATTAAATTTTGTAATTCCCATAATCGTAATTTTATTTTTGGGAATTATTTACATAATGACCCAAAGAGCAGATTCAGGTTATGTCAGTTTTATTTTAATTGGAGGTGCAGCAATCACAATGATCTATTGGGTTAAAGTAATTAAAAAAATGGCAGTTGAGCAAAAACCTGCAACATATGATCAAGCAAGAGAACAAGAAACAAAGAATTGGGTATACGATCTAATCAAAGGTGAAGGCGAATTTGTTTTCGTAGCAGAAGTTCCAGGTCCTGAAGACAAAATTGCAGTGAGATTAGTAGATGGTATGCTATATGTTCGTGGTACAGCAGGGTTTTCTAAAGAAGTTCCAATAGAAGGTGCTAACGAAATGCAAATTATGGATTTCAAATATAGAAATGGTGTATTAACACTAAGAATAAAATAACTAAAGACTTTTTGCTAATTCTAATTTTTGTGGTAAATATTTATCAGTAATATTTGTAAGACCATATTTTGAAAAAGCCTCCAATTCAGCTTTTCTTTTTAATTTTAAAAATACATCAAGTTCTTTTTTCCAAATACCATCTTGATATCTAGGATCTTTTTGTAAATCATAGCATCTCTTAATATCAGATTCAGTCATTGGAATTGTAGGTAATTTGTATTTCTCAATATCAGTTGCCCACACACCAACCCATTTTGCATCCGGGACGGTTAATTCTCTAAGGTGAGCAGCATTAGCTGAACCAGATTTGATTACCATTGCAATATGTTCTCCATACACATCACCATCAGTAAGACAGATGACAGGTAATTTCATTTCATCATGAAGTCTTTTCAATAAAGTTCGGGTAGAACGTGGTGCTTGTCCTCCAGTATTAATGATAATAGATTTAAATTTTTTATCAACTTGCTCTTCAACAAATCTTGTAAACAAACCACCTTTCTCAATAGCAATTACAATTTCAGCACTAGTATCAACTAATTCTGCAGTTGTTAAACTGGGACCAATCGAATAACCATCAGGATGGTTAGCTAAATTCATAGTCTTTCCTTCATATCCAGGAATAGTATATTCAATATTTAGATCACCAAAAATGGAACTTCTTTCTTCAGGAAAAATATGGAAATCTTCTCGAGCTCTAGAAGTAACAGCCTCTAAATCTACAATAATATTATCAGATTCAGATTGGTCCTCAAATTCAACAGCAAAAGCCTGTGAGGAGTAATAAACATCTCTCAAAGTTGATGATTTTCGTTCATTAGTTAACCTATTTGCAAAAAATGCCAACCACATTAATTGTGTGAATGATCTTAATTGTGCTGAATTTCGAGAACTTCTCAAAGCAGCGTTGTTACCCAAAATGTATTGTCGGAGTTTTTTATCATAGACAATATTACTTACAGACCTACTAGGAATTGAAAATTTTGGAAATTGTCCATTATCTAGATCATCATATATTTTTGCACCATGGGTTTTGAGCATTTCAAGAATAGTTTTTTGTTTATCATCGGCTTTTTTACTTCGAGCTTTAATTTTATTTTCTTTTTGTTTTTTACTTGTTGCCAATTTCATTTTCCTCCTTTACTGCTTTTTTATTTTCAGTTGCAATTTCAGTTTCTAACATTTTCTTATAATTAGGTTCTTTTTTCTTTCCAGAAAGTTCTGTACAAAATTCTGCAATCATTGGAATGTATTTTGCATAAAGATTAGCTCGCTTTTTTGCCATTTCAGCTTGACCACGTTTAGACATGAAAGAAGAAAGTTTTCTAGACAAAAATTGTAATGCCAATCTTAATTCTCGTTCTATCTCTTGTCTATCTGCAACATTTTCTTTTCCTGCAGTTTTGTATGGAATTCTAGTTGAACAAATATGAGATACAATAATGAAAGGTGGTTCACCTTTAACCTTGTATCGTCCCCAATCAGTATCATTTACAACTTTAATCACAACATCACTTCCTTCATCATAAAGTAATGGAATTCGGTTAGCATATCGATACACATGAGGTCCACCTGTTTTAATATCACCGCCATAAGCAATTCCCATTTCAATAATAAAAGGAAATCCAGAATAAGCAGAGGCCGGGCGTTGAACTACAGCAACAAAATCAGGATTAAAGAATTTTTTTATTCCTTTTTCTAGAGGTTCTGCGCCTAAGGGAGCTAAACAACTTGAATCAGGAGCCATAAAATCATCAAATTTCTGAAGTGCATCACTCAGATTGACAAGTTCTTGGTTGGTTAGAGTTCCCATTCTTTTTTCTGGTTTTATTTTAGCAAATGCTGCAAATTTAAGGGCAGTTGTAGGACCTACACGTTGGAATCTTTTTGTCAAAAAGGTAGTAAGAGGTTCACCCTGTACAGTGTTTGTCAATTGTTTGTAATATTGACTTTCAGGATCCATATCAACGGATTTTGATTGAGAATCACCAAAATCCCAATAAAATAATTTTTTATTTGGCATGTCAATATCTTCAATTCTAATTTTGTTTAATTTTTCAAAATCCATTTTCAAAAATGACATTAAAGCAATAACAACTCTTACTTGACGTGGAAGTGTTTTCCATTTTTTCTTTGCTTTTTCCATAATAGATGTAAAACTTAGTTTCTTCACAGATAGACCCAAATCTTTTCTAACTTTTTCAATCATTGCATCATCAATTGTTGGAATTTCAAATTGGGATTCAACAATCATTCTTCGTATACGTTCAACATCAATTCCATGTGGATGTGGACGAATTATAGTTGGAGGTGGAGGAATATCTTTTACAAATCTTGGGTGACTAAATTTTTGTCCTTTAGGATCATCAAAAGTTATTGATGCATAAGGAGTAATTAATGAAGTTTCATAAACATAATCACGGATTTTATTTCCAGCTTTTGAATAATCACCTTCTAAACAAATACTTACACTCAATCCTTTTTTTGCAACTTCTTTAGTAGTGTGTTTTACAATTACAGGTTTATTTTTTTGAATATCCAATAATATTTCAAATTGATTTTGAATTTTTGCATCTGAAGAACTTTTTACAGTTACGGGTTTGTTGGTTGTAATTTGTCCATACAAAATTGCCATAGTTGCACCCAATCCAAACATCCCTCTAGCTTGTTTGAGTCCAAATTTAGAACCATAAAGTACAGTTCCAAATGCAAGTGGAATATGTTCTGCATCAATTCCAGGACCATTATCTTTTACAGTCAAAATATAGGGTTTAGGATCGGGTTTATCAGGGTCAACAGCCTTTATTGTAAGATGAACATCAGGAAGAATTCCTTTTTGATCACATGCATCCAATGCATTTTCAACAAATTCACGAACAGCAGTGTATAATGAACGAGTAGGATTACTAAATCCAGCTAAGTCACGATTACTGTAGAAAAACTCACTAGGAGAAATTTGATTAAATTTTTCTTTAATAGAAGACATCTTGATCTTCCCACAATTGCATTTTTTCTTGTTTTGTTCTTCTGTTAGCAGCTTCTAATTTATCGTAAACTGCACCATGCATACCACCACTTGAAATGGCAGAAATGGCATCAACTACTAATCGTAATTTACTTGCATCACCAATAATTGAAACGGTTCTACCATAAACTGAAATGTGTGTACTAGTAAGATTTTCCATATTTTTTCTTGCTCTACCTCCTTCTCCAATGATCCTCCCTTTTATCCTTTCAACATTTGCATTAGATTTTCCAGCAAATTCTCTAAGATCTATAACATGTAATGTATTTTCACCTTCCAACAAAGTCATTGCATTTTCAGGAGAAAACCCTCTTCCAATTGCACTAACAATTTCCATTGCTTTGAATGGTTTCATTTTTTCAACATCACCAACAGATTTTATAAAAACTTCACCGTTATCACCGTCAATATCAATTGAAACATAACAAGATTTTTCAATTGATGATTTAACATTACCAGATTTTCCAATTAAAGCACCTATTCGATCATTAGGTATACGAATTAATTTTTCAAAGCTCATTTACAATTTCCTCAAATACATTATTAGAATCATCAACATTCATTCCTTTTTTCTTAAAGAATCTTGTAATGTTATTAATGTCTCTTTTAAGAAATTCTTTAGAATTTGGATGTCTAAGATCAACTGCAGAACCTAAATCAAATACAACTAATCCATCATCAGTTTTAAAAATATTATATTCTGAAAAATCACCATGAACTAATTTTGCTTTATGATATAGATCCTTAATTAGAGATATTGCTTGTTCATAGTCATTTTGTTCAATATTTGATGTTAGTAAAGCCCTACAAGGTGCACCATTAACGCCTACAAAATCCATAGCTAGTACATTATTTGTCACATAAAGAGGTCTAGGTACAGGAATTCCAGCCTCATAACATTGGGTTAGATTACGATATTCTTTTTTTGCCCACAGATAGACTAAATTTTTAGTACCCTTTTTGACATGACGGAATCGAGGATCGCCTGTAAGATAGGGTTCACGTTTTTTAAAGTTAGAAGTACTAACCAAATAAATTTTCAAAGCAACACTAGTATCATCATCAGCAACACCCCAAAAAACAACAGATTCTTTTCCAGCACTTACAGAGCCATTAACATATGCAATTACATGATCTGTAATCATTTTGTAAAGTGTCATGACTGTAGGTTTGTCTAAAACTTCATTCATGACTTTTCCTTTTTTGAATCCATCTTCAAGCTCGCGTCTTTTAGATTTTGAAATTAATTTATTATCAATTTTAGATTCTAGTTTTCTACTAATGGTATCAGTCAATAGTTATTATTTTCCGTACTAGATAAAAGAGATTGCTTTTTAATTAAAACACTATAAAAAATATTAAAAGTAAAATTCATTTTATGTATTAAAAATAATTAAAAATGGAATATCAGAAATGATCTTAACACCAGATTCAGAACCAATACCAAGATCAATAGCTAAAGAGATAGTTTCACGACCTACTAAATTCATAATGGATGCAGATTTTAAGAAAGAAATAGCTTCATCTTTATCAACTAATTGCTTACCATAATAATTTTCACTAATATGGATTTTTAATTTTCCATCAACAACATTCTTTCCAATTAATTCAGCATCACACATGTTGACCATAGTATTTTTTTGGTAATCAGAAATTCTTACTGAAAATTGCATTATGCATATTTACCCTTCAAAGTGGATTTTGCACCGCATGCTTCACAAATTAAAAATGAAATACGGTGTTCCTTTAGGATTTTAGTATCAGGGCTTTTACATGTTGTACATTCAACATAATCTTTAACATAAATCTGAAATAATCTAGTAAAATCATCAGGAGCTCGACGACCAACAAACATGGCTTTATCTCCAAGTCGTTCAGCAGGTACAGCAAATTCTTTAGAAAGGTATTGGAGGACTTTATCAGGTTCTCTTCTTAAAACCTTAGGAAATTCTGAAAAATTTCGTAAGAATGTTTTTTGACCTTCCCACATTACATCTACAACAGGTAATTCAAATCTAGTAGAAGAATCAACATTGGAATCACCCAATTTATCTTCAATACGCTTAAGTAAATTTTCATAATCGGATTTAGTCATAAAAAAAAGTTATAGAGTATTCCCTATATTGTTTTTGAAAAAGTGGAATCAGGTGGAATAATTTCCATCTATTCTTTTGGCATTGCGCCAATACGGAATACGTTAGTTCCACAAGTTGGACATGTGCCTTTAACAGCTGGACGTCCATTCTTTAGTTTCACTTCTTTAGGATCTTTGATATCCGTTTTTGCTCTACATTTTACACAATATGCTTGAACCATTATGAAATTTAACAAGATTAGGGGTATTTAGGAAGAGCCTGTGAAAAATATTTCACTATAAACTGGATGTATGTAGTTTTTTTTAGGCACTAAAAAAAGTAAAAATAGAATAAATTTCATAAAAAGAAAGATTTTTTTAAAAAATATTGGATTAAATTAAGTAAAATAGTTATTTTTTGAAAAATTTTAAAATAAATTACAATTATAAGAAAAATTATCAAATATAAGCTAGTTAATAATAAAAGTAGAAAATGGCATCAAAAAAAGGAATTGTGATTACAGTAATAATTTTAGCAGC
>CALCPD010000031.1 GCA_937897875.1 uncultured Nitrosopumilaceae archaeon | reverse complement strand
GTCCGAAATTTCTTTCTTTCTTAATGCCATTGAAGCCAATGCTGGTTTCATCAACAATGCTAATCTTGCTCTAAAGTAAGTTTCATCTTTGTTTGATTCAAATGCTAATCTTGGAAGATTAATAGAAACAGATTGTAAATTAATTGCAAGTGAATTTGAAGATTTTGAAGAACCATTTGTTACACCAGTACTAGCTGTTTGACCCTTAGCAATCATCACTTTTCCACCAAGTGATAATATTTCAGATAGTGATTGTGAAACATCAGTTATCTTTCCTTTTTCATTATCAATTATCAAACCAATTTTTGGTATTGGTGTAATTGTAACATAATTTTTGTATGCGTTAATAATTGAATTAATTATTTTTGTATCTGTACCTAGTTGTAATCTAATTGATATGTTTGTACTAGTTTTATTATATTTAGAAGTAGTAGAAGCAGTTGCAAATGCATTTGTTAATTTTTCTTCAAGTTCTGGAAGAGATTTAGAATGTTTTGTAAACAATGTAGTTAATCCATCCAATACAATTTCTTGTGAAGCTTCTTTTGACAAAAGTGAAATTATAACAGATAAAGAACTTGTAATTTCATCAAGTTGTTTTGATGAATTAATTCTGGATACATCAAGATATTTTCCACCAAGATCAAGTCCATCATCAAGTAATTCTTTAACATTAACAAATACTGTGTCAGGAATCATAGACCAAACTCCAGGATTTGAAATATGTAAATCTCCTGACAAGTGATTATCAGCTACATCTTTTGGTAAAACGTTAGTTAGTAAATGTTCAGCAAATATTTTTTGTCCTGCATTAAACAAAAGACCTTCAGCACCATTGTCAACATCATCTAAATTAGAAACCATATCTTGAACATCATAAACAGGCATGCCTAGTCGTGCAAGTTTATTTCTATATTCCTCATGTCCATGTTCTAAGAGAACGGAATTCACCATATCTCTAATAACTGCGCCTGTAAGATAGGTAGTTTGATACTTGTAAATCCTATTTTCGACTTCTTCAGTAATTTTTTGTGCCAATTCTAATGGAAGACTACCTTCACGAACTAATGATTGAATTATTTTATGTGAATTGAACTCTTCAATAGATTCACCAGATGTTCTAACATACATTTTTCCACTTTCAATAATTGATCTTTCTTCAATTTGTCTGGCTAAACTTAAAACAAGTTTTCCAAGATTAGTGATTGTATAACGTCTTTCAGATTTGTTTAGTGCAACAAGGGATTGTCTAAGTAATTTTCTTAAGTGATATGCAAATTTTCCACTTTCTTTTTTGGATTTGAATCCAGCTAGTGATTTAAGTTCAGAATAAGTTAATGGGCCTTTTGAATTTAAAATTCTAAGAATATCAATTCTATTTGGACTTGCCATAACAGAGAATATCATTCTAACACGTTTTGATGTAGATTGTAAAATACCACCTCGTTTTGGATCAGAATCGTCGTCGATATCAGAATCTAAATCAGCATCAAGATCATCATCATCAGAACCTGCATCCATGCCAAGTTCTAATTCTTCTTCACTCATTGTCATGACTAGATCTAAGTTAAGCACTAAATAAGACTTATGACTGAAACAAATTTCAAAATATTAAATAAAAAATTAAGATTACAATGTATGACAAGAAAAAATCTTAAAAAAAATTAAGAAAAAAAATTATTTTTCTTCAACATCTAGGGAAAATTCAGATGTAGAAAGTTTTTGTCCACAAGATGGACATTTACCATTAGTTGGATTCAAAACATCCTTTAATGATTTTAGCATTTTCATATCCTTGATCTTTTCCCCACATTTACCACATGTTATTTCTACAGACATAAAATAATGAGATTTACAAAATAATTAAGAATCTATTCAGATTTTTTTTAATAATTCAAATAAATTTTTTTACTGCTTTTCAATAATAATTCCACGTTCATCAAAACCAGTGATTTTAGCTCTTGTACCAACTGGTAAATCTGCAGGAGTTGCAATTCCTCCCATAAATCCAGAAATTCTCAAATCTGTATCATCTAATTGCATTATAACAAAGGCATATGGAGTATATTTGTCAAAGCCTGCAGGTGCTACAGTGATTATAGTATAAGTTGCAATTGAGCCTACACCATTAAAAATAGCATCTTCAAATCCCTTACTACCACATTTTTCACAGTAATAGACAGTTGAAAGGTGAAGAAATCCACAACTAGTACATTTGTGAGTTAAGACTTTACCATCTTTTGCATTTTCAATAAATTGTTCCTTAACAGACATTTTACACACTTTGGAATACATGCACTGCACAACTTGCACCAGTTGCACCAAAATTATGAGTCAAACCAATTTTTGCATCTTTAACAGTTCTTGCACCTGCATTACCAGTTAATTGATCATAAACTTCTACTACTTGACCAACACCGGTTGCACCAATTGGATGTCCTTTTGATTTAAGACCACCTGATGGATTAATTGAAATATCAGAATTTAATTTTGTTCTATCTTCACGAATAGCTTGAATACCTTGTCCCTTACCAAAGAATCCTAAATCTTCAGTGTCAACAACTTCTGCAATTGTAAAACAATCATGTACTTCTGCAAAATCTACATCCTTTGCAGTAATACCTGCCATGTCATATGCTGCTTTAGCTGCAATCTTTGTGCTTGGTATTGTTGTCATATGTTCACGTCCTTGTAATGCAGCTGGTGAACCACCTCTACCTGAACCAATTACTTCAACATAATCTCCGCCATGTGCTTTTGCAAACTTTTCAGAACAAAGAACTACAGAACTTGCACCATCAGAGAAAGGACAGCAATCATAAAGTTTTAGTGGACTTGCAACAACTGCAGAACTCATTACGTCATCAATTGTAATATCTTTTTGTAAATGAGCTTTAGGATTTAACAAACCATTTTGATGATTCTTTACTGCTACTTTTGCAAAGTCTTCTTCAGTTGCATCAAATTCTGTTAAGTAAGCTCTTGCCATTGATGCAAAGAGTCCTGGAAATGATGCACCTGCTTGACCTTCATAAAAGAAATCAGAACAATATGCAAAGTAAGTTGTTGTCCAATCAGTTCCAGTATGTGTTACTTTTTCAACACCAGAAACAATTAGACAATCATAGAATCCTGCTGCTACATTTGCAAATGCTTCTCTAAAGGCAACAGATCCACTTCCACAAGCAGATTCTATAGATAATGATGGTTTATCTGAAATTCCTAGATTACTCATTAAAACGGGGCCAATATGCACCTGTTTGTCAGCCACTCCAAATACATTAGAAATGTAGGCTGCTTTGATCTCTTTTGGATCAATTCCTGCGCTATCTATGGCTGCAACTGATGCCTGAGTTGTGATATCCCCAATACTATCAGCTAATTTTCCATATTTGGTGCTACCAGCGCCAAGAACACAAACCTTTTCCACAAAACTCACTGACCCAATTCCCTATAAAAATTGTTTTAGTAAATTGTTCATCATAAAATGCCAAGAAGAAAAAGTAAACTAAAAACAGTTCAAATTAAAAAAATTACTGCCAGACATATAGTAAAAATTACAAAGTCAAGAACAGAGATTTTCAAAAAGGAGATCGTTCAATATTTGGACAATAATGGATTTCTATCATGGTCCTCAAAAGAAAAAAAATATCTCATTCTTGGAACAAATTCTCCAAAAAAAGGACTAGTTCAATGTCCAGAATGTAAAGTAGGTGAATTAATGGTTATTCGATCAAGAACTACTCGAAAACGTTTCATGGGTTGTTCTAATTTTTATGATGGATGTAAGGCATCATCACCATTATTACAAAAAGCAAGAATGCGAGCAACAAAAAAACCATGTGATGTTTGTAAATGGCCAATCATAATTTTTCGCTATTCAAGAAATCAGAAATGGACTCATCAATGTGCAAATTTTAATTGTAAAAGTAGAACAACTAAGCCTTCAAAGTAGAATACGTATCTGTTCGTCTATTTTTTAATAATGGTAGAACTTTACGTGTTTCTTTTACTTTCTTTAAATCAATACCAACAAAACTAATTCCTTGTTTCTTTTTCATATCAAGTAAAACTTTTCCATATGGATCAACAACTAAACTTCTTCCACAGTAAATATTTCCAACTTGATCAGGTGCAATAACATAACATCCATTTTCAATTGCCCGTGTTTTGTTTATTGTAATCCAATGCTCCTCTTTCATAGGACCTTTAACCCAAGCAGAAGGTGCAATTAGAACTTCAGAGCCTGCAAGCGCAAGTGCTCGTGACATTTCTGGAAATCTCAAGTCATAACAGATCATCATACCAATTTTTCCAAGTGATGTTGATACAGGTTTTGAAATTTTTGAACCTGGAATTAATTTATCAGATTCTTTGAATCCTAATGCATCATAAAGATGAATTTTACGATAAGTAGAGATTACTTTACCTAAATGATTAATTACAAATGAAGTATCATAGACACGATTATTTTTTTTACTCTTTTCATAAAATGAACCAACAACTTGAATATGATTTTCTTTAGCTGCTTTTGATATAGATGAAATAAAATTTCCATTAATTGTTTCAGATAAACCTGCAAGTTCCTTAGCAGTTTGAGATGATTTTGTATAAAACATCATAAATTCAGGAAATGCACACAGTGTTGCATTTTTAGAAGATGCTTTTGTAACATATGAAATTATTTTTTTTAGATTTTCTTCTTTGTTAGTTGATGCTTTGAATTGTACTACTGCAACTTTCATAAAATTGAATATGTTGATAAGAATAAAAAGATAAAGAAGTAGATTATCAATTATATTTTAAAGAAATTATTTAGATATACTAACGAGCCAGTTAGCAATACAATACCAAATATTACAAACAATCCACCTGAGATCCTTTCAATCCATAACATTTTTGATTTAATTTTGGTGAAGAATACAAGGAACCGATCTATAGCAATTGCTGAAACTAAAAATGGAATTGCCAATCCTAATGAATAAACTCCAAGTAAACTTGCTCCAGTAACTACTGATGAGCTAGATGCTGCTATTGTCAAAATACCTGCTAAAATTGGTCCAATACAAGGAGTCCAGCCTGCACCAAATGCCATTCCTACAACAAGAGGACCAAATTTTCCAGAATTTCTCTTTGACATATCAAATCTCATTTGTTTTTCTAATTTTGGAATTTTGAAAAGTCCAACCATATGTAATCCCAATACAATTAGAATTACACCACCAATTCTTTCAATCCATTGAATTGAATCAAAGAATAGATTTCCCATAAACGATACAGTTGTTCCTAAAAGCATAAAAATTATTGAGAATCCTATGACAAACATTATTCCTTTAACAGTTGCAGTTAATCTTAATTTACTTCTAGCAACTTGAGAAGTTTCTTGAGATAATTCTTTTGCACTCATTCCAGTTATCAGTGATGCATAAACTGGAATTAAGGGTAAAACACATGGAGAAAGAAAACTTAGAATTCCTGCACTAAATGCAATTGCAAATCCTGCAATGAGTCCATCAGTTAGAATTGTTGGTTCAGATGATTGATAACTTGTTCCTTGAATTGTTGATTCTACTAAATTAATTGTATCTTCAGAAATAGGATCAAATGCTCCTTTCCATTGATGAATTATTTGTCCATCTGTATCAATTAAAAATGATTCAGGAACTCCAATTGTTCTAAACGCAAATTGAAACCTATTTTCAGGATCTAACCAAACAGGATAAGTTAGATTATCTTCAGCCATTGTTTGAACTATTACTTGCTCAAAACCAGGATCATCAATACTTACACCAATTATTTCAAAGTCTGAACGAGGAAACATACTATGCAATTCTCCCAATGCAGGCATCTCTTCTCTACATGGTTCACACCATGTGGCCCATAAATTTACAAGAATTACTTTACCTTGATAATCATCAATAGAAACAGGAGTTCCATCTAATGCAATAGCCTTGTAATCAGGTGCTTGTCGGAATTCTTGTGCATCAACTGGAATTAGTTGAGCATCAGAAAATGAAAATGCAAATAAGAAAATACCTGAAAATAAAATTAGTATACTAGGAATTTTTTTTGAGGTTTTCATATTAGTTCAAAACTAATTTTCAGATGTAGCAATTTTAACAGAATTATCAGTTTCTGTCCAAACAATTGAAACTAATCCGTTATCAGAGTCGATATTAGTTAGAGATTTAGCATCACTTTCATTAATTGGGTTATCTGCTCTGATTAATTCACCATCGATTACTTGTGCAGTAAAAATAAAGGCTTGTGTATCACCATATCTCCAAGATTTCTCATTAGTAGAGAGTCCAGTAGCATCTTCCCAAGTTAACCAAACAGTATCATCATTATCAACTGTAACAAAGATTCTTTGTGGAGGAACCCAATCACCAGTTAAGATAGGTAATGGTTCACTGAAACTTTGTCCGTTATCAGTTGAAGTAGCATAATACATTCCTTGACGTTCAGTTGCACCAGTGTACCATGCAACATGTAAAGTTCCTGCTGAATCAATTGCCATTGGTGCTCCAACGTGAACACATCCCTTAAACTGGAAACCATCATCGTAAATTTTTACTGGTTCACCAAATGTCTTGCCACCATCAGTTGATGCAGCTACTACCATATCTCTGACTTGTGTGTCACCAGATCCAAATACTTTTCTCCAGGAAACATAAACACTACCTTCGCCGTCTGCTGCAGTTTGTACGTTACAGCAAGGACATGCGTTAGCATCAATTAATTTAGTAGTTTCAAATGTTACACCTCCATCTAATGATTGTGTGTATCTAACACCTCTATCACGAGACTTGTCTTTTTCCATGTAACCTGTTGAATTCATTTTAGCTGGACCATCTAACCATGCCATGTGAATACCACCATGTCCATCAATTGACATGTGTTGGAAATATTTGCCAGAATGTAGTTCTTCTGCTCCAATTACGATTGAAGGTTCAAAACTTTTTCCGTCATCAAATGATTGTGTGAAAACTAATTGTCTGTAATTTCCCATGAACATATTTGGTTCATATCGTGAGTTGGCCCATGTAACATAGACTTCACCATCATCGCCAAGTTGAATTGTTGGTGCTACACGACCATCTAAGGCAACATTGCCATCAAGTAAATTAACTCTAACTGGTTCTGAAAATGTTTGTCCGTTATCAGTAGAGGTTTTTAAGAAAATGTTAGTTTTTTCGTCAACTGTATCTTGGTATAGAACATAGATTTTACCATCATCGCCAATTGTTACATTTGGTGCTGGTTGGGCTGCTTTCATACTTTGAGCAATTGTAGTAGGAGCTGAAAAGGGATTAGTTGTATCTAAAATTGAAATTTCTTCTTCAAGAACTACAGGTTCCTGAACAACTGGAGCAGGTAATGAACCAGATTCCGAGGACATTAAAGCAAAAGCTGAGATCCCTGCTGCTGCAACAATTGCTACCGCTACAAGTACTATTGCCTTATTCATGAATTTTTAATTTCAATTTACATATTAAAGAATCTGGTTTATTCATGAGATGTACCAATGTACATTTTATATAAATAAAAAAATAATAATATTGGAAAATCAAGAAATAATTTTAAAGTACATTCAAGATAATCCAGGACTCACACAAGCACAAATTACACACAGATTAGAAATACCTCAATCTACAGTAAAATATCATTTGCTAACATTAGTAAAAGAGGAAAAAATTTTCTCTGAAAAATTATTTAAAACTCATTATTTTAAAAATGGAATTGATAATAATTTAAAAATTAAATCATGTATTAATAATAATAATAATTTAAAAATAATTATGGAAGTTTGTTTACAAGAAAGATCACTTGAAGAAATTGCAATATCTTGTGAGATTTCAAAGAGTATGGCATCAAAAAGATTACAAGTTTTAGAAGCACTTGGTGCAATTAAAAAAGTTAAACTAGAAAAGAAAATTAAATTTTGTAAAAATTAATTTAAAAATAAAAATTTTAACTAAGAATCAATTTTGAATTTGAACTTTAATGATTCATCTACTATTCCAATATCAGAGAAATCTAGTTCAATGAATTTAGAATTGTTAAGATCAACATCAATAGAGTCAACTCCATTATGGATAGTTTGTTTTTCCATTAAGGAATCACCATCAGACAATACATTGAGATTGTAATTGACATCACTAACAGGTTTTTGTGTAAATCCTTCAACGATAGATACATTCAATGTATTATCTACATGTGTTGAAGGTTGATTGGTCCACCAATCCCAGTGACTCCACCAAACAGATACCATGTATTCCCCATTAGAGGTGTACTTTGTTTTGGCAAATTGCTTAAGGTGACTATGGTCATCTGTTTTGACAACTTCTCTTTTCATTGGATCAGACTTGATTTCAACAATTTTTGCAATTGTTGAAACTTGTTTGTAATCATTTTCTTGATATGGTAATGGAAGAGTATAGTCATCATATTCTGCATATACATTATCACCAGGTGATACTCTTAATTCAGAATGTCCACCACCATACATAATATAATTAGAGCCAGATTCTCTCCAAGTTGATTCTACAAATTTAATGTTAGTAGGATAATCTCCATGCATTTGTGGTGTTAGTCTATAGTTTGGTTTCCATGTGACGTCTACAATAATTCCGCCCATGTCAGTATCAGAATAGACACGAAGTGGATACTTTAGTTTCTTGTCAAAGGGATAACGTAATGCATCTAAATCACTCATTGTTAATTTTGCTGTATCACCAATAACATATTCTTCTTCATCAAAATATAATTCGGCTATACGCCAAGTATGTGTTGCACTTTTGGACATTGTATCACCTTTGTCGTTGTATTGAAATGTCATTGTAATTGCACCATTTTGTCTTGCTTCAGCTCTTAATGCACCATCATCAAGAACTCCTTGAGATCCCATTGCGGTTGTAATTGTTTGTCCACCAACATTTTTCTTTTTAGCTTCAGTAATTCCTTCACATCTATTTCCACCGTAATTATCAGTTTTACCATCACCAGTTACATCTTTTTTATATCCAGATAGTTTGATAGAGCCATAAAACAATCCATGATCACGTCCTGTTTCTATGAATTGATTACAATCTGGGTCTGAATCTAAAGATGATGAACCTTCTCTTGTGTTAATTTTTATCAAACCATTTGCACCTGTTGGATCTGCACCTAACTCATCAAGTTTTTTATCATCAGCATTAAATCCTGGAGCCCAAAGCAAAACATAGATTCTACTTCCCCAAGAATATCCTTCAGTTCTTTCTTTACATTTTGCCATGTAATCTTGAGGTTTCATATGTGGTTTGTCAAATTCTGTTTTTTTAATTGGATTATTTTCACAAAAGAATATTTTATTTCCATTGGTAGGTGCTTTAACTACAGCATCTGCACTTGGTAAAATATCTCCATCATTGTTTGCATTAAGTGGAACACCGGAAGTCAATAAAACTAGCATAAAGATAGGTACACAGTATTTAGCTTTAAGGAATCCCATAGTAATTTTTTGATCACTATTTTTTTTAATATAAGATCTGGTACATTTCTGATATGAGTCATGGCATATTTGTCGTATGAGCTAGAAAAAAAGAAAATTAAAGTTGGTTTCCAGCTAAAAACCAATTTTCTTTAGGATTATCCTCAAAAACAACAATAACGTGACTTTCTTTTGTTTTTAGAATTTCTACAGCAGATTTTGTAATTGCTTTTGCATATTCATCCTTTTGTTCCTGAGTCCTTCCAGGATACATTGATACTGTTATCAACGGCATGAAGGTTTTTAATTCATTGTAGGATTTATTCGTTCAATATTATCTAAAGTCTGATCCATAACCATATCTTGTTCCATATGTAAAATCTGATCTATGCATTCTCTTATACAAATATCCAGTTGCTATACCTATTGCAAATCCACCAATATGTGCAAGATATGCTACACCGCCTCCAGCTACACCAAATCCACCAATAAAGAATGGAAGTAAATTTTGAAAAACCAACCAAAATGGCAAGAACCATCGTGCCTGTATATGCATCATTCTCCAGAAAAATCCTAACATCAAAAATGTCTGAATTCTTGTTTTTGGAAAAATTATCAGGTATGCTCCCAATACACCAGAAATTGCACCAGATGCACCAACTGCAGGTATTCCACTAGACATATCACCAAAAATATGAACCAAACCTGCAACAACTCCCCACATCAAATAAATTCCTAAAAATTTAATTTTTCCAAATTTTAATTCAATGTTATCACCAAAGATCCACAAGAACAATAAATTACCACCAAGATGAAGTAAACCACCATGCATGAATGTGGATGTTAATAATGTAAGTGCAGGAAATTCTGGAGAACTAACAGTAG
>CALCPD010000030.1 GCA_937897875.1 uncultured Nitrosopumilaceae archaeon | reverse complement strand
CGACACTGAAATACAAATTATCGGTACATATGTAATTCCTGAATTTGGCACAATTGCAATGATTATTTTAACAATTGGAATTATGGCATCAATTTTACTAACTAGAAATAAATTTCAAATTAAAATTTAATTTTTAGATTAAAACGAATATTTTTCTTTAAATGGTGAAACTGCACGAAGTTCTTCTACTGTCTTTTTGAGAATATCTACAGTTTCATTAATTTCATTTTCAGTATTAAAAATTCCAATAGTTAGTCGTAAGGAACCTGTAATTTGTTCAAGTGAAAAACCCATTGATTCTAAAACATGAGATGCTTTTTGTGTATTAACTGAACATGCTGAACCCGTAGATGCTGCAATTCCATATTCATCAAGTTTGATTATGAGATCTTCACCATTAACTCCAAGAAATGTAAAATGAGTATTATTGTACAAACGAGATTCAGAATGACCATTAAATGTGGTCTCTGGTATTTCCTCTAACACTTTCTTAATCAATAAAGTTTGAAGTTTTTTAATAAATAAAATATTTTCAGATAAATTGTTTTCAGCAATTTCACATGCTTGACCAAATCCCACAATACTTGCAACATTTTCAGTACCTGATCTTAATCTAAATTCTTGCCCTCCTCCTAAAATAATGGGATCTATTTTTACTCCATCTTTGATGTATAGTGCACCAATTCCCTTTGGCCCATGAAGTTTATGCGATGAAATGGATAGTAAATCTACTCCTAATTCTTTTACATCTATAGGTAGTTTACCTACGGCTTGAACTGCATCCGTATGAAAAAGAACTTTATTTTCATCACATATTTTAGCAATTTTTGCAATTGGTTGAATTGTGCCAACTTCGTTATTACCAAACATTACTGATACAAGGCTTGTTTTTTCAGAAATAATATTTTGCAAATCTGATGTATCGACCATTCCAAAATTATCTACTGGTAAATAATCAACGTGGAATCCATTTGAATTTAGTTTTTTACATGGTTCTAAAATTGCATCATGTTCAATAGATGACGTAATAATTTGACTGGATGGAAATTGTGATGAAATTCCTACTAATGCAGTATTATTAGATTCAGTTCCACCTGATGTAATTAGAATTTCTGCAGGATCTGCATTAATTAGTGATGCAATTTGTTTTCGTGCTTTATGAATTGCTTTACGAGTTAATCTACCATATCGATGTATTGATGATGGATTTCCATATTGTTCTTTTAGAAAAGGTAGCATTGAATTTAATACATCTTCATGAATTTGAGTAGATGCAGCATTGTCAAGATAAATCAATTTGGAATCACATTAATTTTTCCAGGTCTATACCCATCTTTATCAATTTCAACAGAAGTAAATCCAATTATTTTTAATTTTTCATTTAATTGATTCATAATATTATCATCAAATATGCCAATCATTGTTTTATCAACTTCAATTTTTGCTGAACCATCAAAATCTCTAACTCTAACTTGTTTAAGATTAGTAAGTTGTTTTACAAGAGTTTCTCCAAACTCAATTCGAGTTAATTTTTCAGCAGTTACTCTTTGTCCCCATGGAATTCTAGATGCCAAACAAGAATTTGAAGGTCTATCAAAAACTGATAACCCAACTGATTTTGCAATATTTCTAACTTGAGATTTCAAAAATTTAGTTTCTACCAGAGGACTTCGTATACCGTTATCTTTGAGTGCCTGAATTCCAGGTCTATAATCACCTAAATCATCCAGATTAGTACCATCAACTATAGTTTTTACATCATGTTTTTTAGCCAATTCAAT
>CALCPD010000029.1 GCA_937897875.1 uncultured Nitrosopumilaceae archaeon | reverse complement strand
ATATGATTTAAAGTTATTCTTAAGTTTTGAGAAATTTTTCTTATTCGTCGCCTTCGCCACGACCTAAATCTCCTAATCCATACTCATCAATTACTTTATTTCTAAATTCATCTTTTTCATCAATTTCTATTTGCTCTCTCTTTTCATCTCCTTGATAGACAGTTCTAATTGGCCATGGAATTCTAATATCGTATCTTTTGAATTCTTCATACATTATCATTCTTAGATCTGTTTTTGTCTTAAATTGTGAACCGTAATCCTTTACGTACAACCACATTGAAAAATCCAAAGCAGAATCATTGAATTGATTAAATCGTACAACTGGTTGAGAAATATCTACATGTAAATCCTTATCACAACCACAACTTGATTTATTTTCATCCAAGTTTGGACATCTATTTTGTCGAACTAGGTGTCTTCCTTTAGCATCTTTAATTTCAACCATGCCACGTTTTCCAATTTTAACTAAAATTGCTGCTACCTGTTTTGGATCATTGAGATATGAAACACCTACTGTAACTAGTGCTGGGACAAGTTTGTTTTCTTTTGTATAGTTGATTATTTGTGCTGTCACCAACTGTCTAGTAGGAATTATTGCTACTGATTCATGTAATGCATCTCTAACATATGTAACTCTAGGTGTTATTTTATGAACAATTCCGTTATACCCTGATTCTAATTGAATTCTTTCTCCTTCTTTGAAAATATTGTCTTTTCTAATCATCAAATAGGCAAAATAATTTTGCATTGTTTCTTGTAGAGCTAAACCTATACCAATTGCAAGTCCACCTGTTGCTGTTGCTAATACAAACAAATCTACTCCCCACCAAGATACAATTCCTAAAATTGTTGCAGCAAAAATTCCTACTGGTAAAATTTGTTTAAATGATTTAGGAATTCCTTCTCTTTTTTTACGTGCATATCCTACTGGTCGAGAACTTGGAATTAATGGCTCAAAACCATTTAGTCTTTTTTCCTCTCTCCAAATATCAATTGCAAATATTTCATCTGGCTTTGCACCAGGTTTTAATTTTCTTCCTGATTGATTATTTCCAGTAATGCAATTGTTAAAATATTTCAAATATTTTGCTCTTTCAGATTCTTTCCATTTTTCAAATGGATTAGTTGCTAATTTTTCATAACTTCCAATTGGATTTCCTTTTGAAGTACGATATTGTTCTAATTTAATAATTCCTTCTTTTGTTTTACAAAGATTTTTGAATTCCTCATCAGTAAAATCTTCAGGTGTAATAGTAGGTGGAATCCATTTGTATAATTTATGAAAAAGATCATCATCATCTGAAAAACCTTGCATATCATACCAAACTTGAAAATCTTGTTTTTCAAGAATTGATTTATCACGTTTTGTAAGCATTATTGGAATTAAATGAGAAATTGTATAACCAATAACTAGAATATTGAAAGTATTGAGAATCTTTGCAAAAGTTTCTTCAGGAGTTAATTCCATTGTTGATAAATTTGAATCATTTTCAAATAATTCTGAAGTTTGAATATATGCATTAGTTGACGAAATAAGAGCAATTGCAAAAAATGGTAATACTGCATTTTGCACAAATTTTGATAAATGTGGTCTAGTGTAAAATATTTTTTTTGATTTTATTAATGAGGAGAATGTCCTATACGCAGCAACTATCATTATTATTCCAACTATCATTATGATGAAAGCTAACTGAAGTGATTCTGACGAAGCTAATAACTGTGAAACTGTGTCAAATTCACCAACTGAAATTTGTGAAATATCTCCTTCGGCCATAATTTGTCTTGTTACTTAGTTTAATTTTCTAGAATAAAATGTTAAGCCATTTTGATTATTTAAAAAGAAAAATTCAACAATTTTTCATTTTTTCACGCCTAGAATTGTTGCAACATTTAACAAGGGTTAGGGTACTAATTACAAAATGACCTATCAAAAATCAATATGGAAAGATACTCCTTCCATGAAATCTTATACGTTATCTAACTTTCGTCAACTTCCACAAATTCAACAACTTTCTGAAGAAAAACAGTTTGAAATGGAAGTTGTAGGAAACGTCTTACCTTTTAAAGCAAATAACTATGTAGTTGAACAATTAATTGATTGGAATAATATCCCAAATGATCCAATTTTTGTTCTAACATTTCCTCAAAAAGGAATGTTGAAACCTGAGCATTATGAAAAAATGTCTACTGCATTAAAAAATAATGCTGATAAAAAAGAAATAGCAACTATTGCAAATGAAATTCGTTTACAATTAAATCCACATCCAGCAGGTCAAATGGAACTTAATGTTCCAACATTAAAAGATGGGACTAAACTCTATGGTATGCAACACAAGTACAAAGAAACTTGTCTTTTTTTCCCTAGTCAAAGTCAAACATGCCATGCATATTGTAGCTTCTGTTTTAGATGGCCACAATTTGTTGGTATGGATGAAATGAAATTTGCAATGCAAGAAGGTGAACAACTAGTTCAATATGTTAGAGAACATCCTGAAATTACTGATGTATTATTTACTGGTGGTGATCCAATGATCATGAAAGCAAAAATTTTCTCAAAATATATTGATACTTTAATTGAAGCAAATCTTCCAAATCTTAAAACTATTAGAATTGGAACAAAAGCACTAGCATATTGGCCTTACAAATTTTTAACAGATTCAGATTCTCAAGAAATGTTAGATATTTTTAAGAAAATTACTGATAGTGGTTTGCATCTTGCATTCATGGCTCATTTTAATCATCTAAATGAATTATCTACTGATGCTGTAAAAGATGCAATTAGAGAAGTGCGAAAAACAGGTGCTCAAATTAGAACTCAATCACCGCTTTTAACGCATATCAATGATGATGCAGAAATGTGGGCAAAAATGTGGACAAAACAAGTTGAATTAGGTTGTATCCCATACTACATGTTTGTAGTAAGAGATACAGGTGCTCAACATTACTTTGGAATTTCTTTAGTTAAAGCACATGAAATTTACAAAAAAGCATATTCTTCAGTAAGTGGAATAGCTAGAACTGTTCGTGGACCAAGCATGTCTGCTACACCTGGTAAAGTCCACGTAATGGGAACTACAACTGTGAATAATGAAAAAGTAATAGTTTTGAGATTTATACAAGGCCGAAATCCTGATTGGGTTGATATTCCATTTTTTGCAAAATATGATGAAAATGCAATTTGGTTAGACGATTTAGAACCCATTTCTGACAAAAAATTCTTCTTTGAAGAGGGCATGATGGAATTTCAAAAAACTAAACTAAATTGAGACTAATTACCATAAAATTTACCTGACTTGATTGACAATTCTATCTTACTAGACAATATTAGTAAAATAATTTTTAAAATATAATAATTGGATACTAAACAAGTTTTACAAGCTATACAAGATGAGAACATCTCTTTCATAGATTTTTGGTTTGTAGATATTTTTGGAGAACTTCATAATGTTGGAATGCCAAGCTATGCAATTGATGAAAATAGTTTTGTAAATGGTCTTGAAAAATTAGATGCTAGTTCAATTGTCGGATTTAAGTCTGTAAATAATTCAGATATGATTTTAATGCCTGATCCAAATTCATTTAAAATTTTACCTAATGATTATGATCCAGGACACAGAAAAAATGCAAGAATATTTTGTGATCTTTATGATGGAAGTACAAGAAAAGAGTCACGATATAACAGAGACTCTAGAGGCATTGCACACAAATCAGCTGAAAAACTTGGAGACTTTGGTTTTACTCATACCAATTGGGGACCTGAAATAGAATTTTTTGTCTTTGATTCAATCAATGTTTATCCATCTCCTTATGCTGCAACACATTCCGGTGGAGGTTCTGGTTATTCCATTGAATCTAAAGAATCACCATGGGCTAAAGGAAATGTTAGTACTGCCATAGATATCAAAGAAGGATATTATCCATCACAACCAAAAGATACACTTGAAGGATTTCGAAAAGATGTATGTGATGATTTGTATAATTATTTTGGAATAAAAATTGAAGCTGAACATCATGAAGTTGCAACTTCTGGTCAATGTGAAATTAATTTAGTTTATGATGAGATGATTGGAATGGCAGATAATGTAATTGCAGTTAAAAATTTAGTCAAAGTAAAAGCTAAAAGAAAAAATAAAGTAGCAACTTTTATGCCAAAACCAATTTTTGGTGATAATGCATCAGCTATGCATACTCATCAAAGCTTATGGAATAAAAATAGTAATGCAATGTATGATCAAGATGATGAAGTTGCACAAATGAGTCAAATTGGTAGATATTATGTTGGTGGAATTCTAAGTCATGCATCAGCATTATGTGCAATTTCCAATCCTACTACTAATTCTTACAAACGTCTTGTTCCTGGATTTGAAGCACCAGTGAATGTTTGTTGGGGATTAGCAAATCGTTCAACTGCAATTAGAATTCCAATGTATAATAGAAATCAAGAAAAAAGTAAAAGAATAGAATATCGTGTGCCTGATCCAACTGCAAATATCTATCTTTTAGAAGCTGCACTATTGCTAGCAGGATTAGATGGAATTAAAAATAAAATTGATCCAGGTGACCCTATTGAAGAAAATGTTTACAAACTTTCTCCGGAAAAGAAAAGAGAATATAATATTGGTTCTTTACCAGTTTCATTGAAAGGTTCATTAGATTCACTTAGTAGTGATTCTAGATTTTTGGAAGAAGTTTTTACAAAAGACTTTCTTGAAACATATTCTAATTTAAAATATAAGGAATATACCGCATTTGCACAAACTCCAACTGCTTGGGAAGTTTCAATGTATGCAGATGCATAACTGGTACAATTATCAAAAATAACATTTTTAAAATTAGATTTTAATTTTAAATCATGAGATATTTTTTTCTAATACTTTCATTATTGCTTATTCCAAGTGTTGCTGGAACCGCATATGCACATACAGTTGATGCAGTTGGAGAATATCGTGTAGAAATTGGTTGGATGAATGAACCAGTTGTTTCTGGTGAAACAAATGCTCTTGAATTATACGTTAGCCCATTAACTACTTGTCCTGAAATCCCAATACCTTTGGAATGTGCAAATTCTCAAGAATTTCAAAACGGTATTGAAGGATTAAGAAAATTATTAAAAATTCAATTTGTATATGATAAAACTCAAACAATAACTTTGCCTTTAGTAAACGATCATGATATACCAGGAAAATATTATGCATTCATTACTCCAACAGTATCTGGATACTTTCAAGCAAATCTAATTGGAAAAATTTTAGATACACCTGCAAATTTATCTATGCATCCACCTCCAATTGCAGAAAGATCCTATATTGAATTTCCTGAATTATCTGATCTTGCATTAACTGAAGTTATTGATGATAATGCAAAACTTGTTGAACGAATTACTATTCTAGAAAATACTGTTAAAAATCTAGAAAATTCCAATAATCAAATACAAGATGAAATAGATATGAATGATATTTGGGCAACGGGAATTGGAATAATTGCTCTTATCATAGCCATAATTGCTCTAGTTAAAATAAGAAAAAATTAATTTTATGAGTAATTTTTAATAAAATTTTCCAAATCATTGATATCTTGTAATGTAATAAACTACAAGTATAGGAAAATGAGTACTGATCCTAACTAGGTTGATAAAAAATGGTTGAATCTAATTATGATATTTTAGGAATTGTGGAAGGAATAACAGAGAAAGAAATTAGAGATGCATTTAGAAGATTAGCTTTACAATTTCATTCTGATCGCGGTGGAGAAAATGAACAATTTATTAAAATCAAACAAGCATATGATGATCTAAAAATTGGTAAAAAATACCCTGATACAGATATTGAAAAAATTAAAAATTCTAGAGTCTATTCGGATGAAAGTGAAGAAGATGTTAGAAGAAAAAATCAGATTTTAGGTCAAGAATTATCTAAAGAAATGAAAACTGCTGAAGAATGGGCCTTAGCATTAAATCAATCAAATACAACTGCAACTAGATTATTTGGTTCAAAAACTCTTGGTGAAATTGAATTAGAACGAAAAGCAACTGGTACATTATCTATTAAAGGCAATTTTATGGCTGGAAGTTTAACATATGATGGACCTATAATTATGCAAGGAAGTATTACTAGTCCTTCATGGACTCAAGAATTTAAAACTAACATACATCTAACTAAAGGAGATTTCAAATTTATTAATCCATTAGAAAATAAATATAAAATTGAAAATGGTGCTAGAATTATTATTGACAGTGGTAATGCAGTTATAGGTAATATTTATGGTAGGAAATTTAGAGTCGAAGATAAAGAAGGTAGAGTTGGAATTTTCCAAATTCAAGAACATAGAACAAATATTTCAGCACCCCAAGGAAAAATTATTGCTGAAAATATTGCAAATACTGTATCTCTAGATGCAGATACAATTATTGTTTTAAATGTAGAAGAGGATTCAATACTATCTGCACGTGAAATTTTATTTTACGGAAGTAAATTAACTTTTGATTGTTTAATTAAACTAAAACAAAATGGAACAATTAGATTTTTTGAAAATTTTTCTATACAGGGTTTAAGTGGAGATGCAATTATTGAATTAGAAAATGGTAAAAAAATCAGATTATTTGATCTTAAAACTAAAAAAATCAGAGATTTAGATGATAATTTAGTTTCTAATAAAGAAAATTATTCAAAGGATGCTACATTAGTTGGCAATGGATTTACAATTACATATCATATGTTAGATAATCTTTCAAAAAAACAGACAAATAAGCAACAAAGTAAATGGTCATCAAAATTTAGATTTTCTAAAAAATAGTTAGATCTTTTATCGATTTAATATGCATGAAGATTTAAAAATAAAATAAGAAAAAGAAATTAAAAATTGTTTGAACTAATCTAATCGATTAATTCAGTCCAACCTTTTACGAAGACTGAGTTTTTGTAGAGTGGAACTGGTTGTCCAACTGTAAAGTCCATTGGTCTCATCCAAAAGATTGCTTTTGTTGGGCATACACCTATGCATGCACCATCAGAAATACATCTTTCTGGGTAGAAAACGAATGCTTTACCTCTTTTCCAGCCTTCAACAGGTTTTACTCTAAGAACATCTGGTCCAAGTGTTGTACAGATTTCTACACATAGTGCGCATCCGATACACATTTGTTCGCTGATGTCTGGAATTATTCCTACTGGCATAACAAAATTAAATCGTGATTTGACATTAATATAATTTTCCTAAATTTATGCTGCTATAACGGCGTTTCATAAATTATAACGGCGTTTAGATTTAGATCGCTTATTTTTTTAATCCTATTTTTGGTTAATGGAATTAATAATTAGATCATTTTGCTTTTTTTTGATATAAAAAATTCCCATTTTTACTAATTTCATAATTTTTTTCCCTCCTGGTGATAAAATCCATTCACTATTTTCTTTTTTTCTAGCCAATGCAGTGATTATAATTGTAGAATTAGATTGTTTTCCTAAAGATGAGAGTAACATTATACATGAATTAACAAATCTGGCAGACTCTAAATCGTCAAATATATTATAAATTCCATTAAATGAATCAATTATAATTAAAAATTCTTCTTTTGATATTTTATTACTAATTTCTGCTAATTTTTCTTTCCAATTTAGATTATTTGGTTGAAAAATCGTTAAATTCTCTTTATGTTGAATAATTTTTGATTCAATATATCCTGAATATAACAAATCCATATCTACAAAAATAATTGGATTTTTTGTAGAAGAAATTATTTTATTTAAAAATTCTATTTTATGAAATGAATTTGAAGATAATATCAAATTTGGTATATTTTTTTTAAATTCACTTTGAATGTATTTCAAATTATCGTCTAGAATTATCTCAGGACTTTTATCCAACACTAAAATATGATTTTACAGATATAATAATGAATTTAGTATCAAAAGATATTTCTCATGATTTCCCCTCTTCAAATAAAATCTATTTGAATAATGCATCTGTATCCTTAATGCCATCTCAAAGTATAGATGCCATGAAGGACTTTTTAATATCATACAATTCTTTAGGTCCTGATTCTAAAGATTCAGAATTATTTGTTGCAGAAAAATTATCTAATGTAAGAAAAATTATTGCTAAAATTATTTCTTGTCAATCTGATGAAATTATTTTAACTCAAAGTACTACTGATGGAATTAATATTGTTGCTAATGGACTTTCATTTGATAATAGATCTAATATCATAATTCGTGGAATGACACATGAACATCATTCAAATTTTTATCCTTGGATTAAATTAAAAGATAAAACTTCAGTTAGAAGTCTTTCAATAGATTCAAATGGATTTTTTGAATTAGATAATTTAAAATCAAATATTGATGAAAATACAAAATTAGTTGCTCTAAGTCACGCTTTGTATAATACGGGTTCAATATTACCAATACAAAAAATTTCTAAAATTCTTAATAATAAAATTCCACTTTTCATTGATAGTGCTCAAACAATAGGATGTATTGGTGATCATGATGTTTCTAAACTAAATTGCAATTTTATGTCCTTTAATGGCTCTAAATGGTTATGTGGTCCAATGGGAACTGGTTTATTTTATTGTAATAGAAAATCTAGTGAACTATTAGAGCCAAAAACAATTGGTGGTGAATCTGCAATTATTGAGGCTGAAAATAATTTAATTTTTAAAGATTTACCAGATAAATTTCAAACTGGCTTTAGAAATTATGTTGGAATTGTCGGATTGGAATCTTCTGCAAAATATCTATTAAATTTTGGTATGGAAAATATCCGCAAAAAAAATCAACAACTATCTAATCTTTTTAGAGATGAATTACAAAAAATACCTAAAATTATTTTGTATGGACCAGAAGATCCTAATCAACGAACTAGTATTGTATCGTTTAACATTGAAGGTTTAGATCCACAAGAAATAGTAGATAAACTTGCACAAAAAAATATAATTTTAGCAGTAAGAGAGATTATGGAAACAAAAATCATTCGGGTATCACCTCATTTTTTTAATACTGATTCAGAAATACTTCAAGTTATTGATGAAATTAAAAAATTATAGGTTTTCTTGTTCTTCAATTACCATCATGGTTAATGTTGATTGAACTTTACTAATTTTTCTAATTTTATTAGTAATTATTGCTCGTAATTTTTCAGCATTATCTGATGATATTTTCAAAACTATGTCATAAACTCCGTATACTCCTCTAACTTCAAATTCTACATTTTCATCTGTAAGAATTTGTTTAATTTCAGTAATAATTGATACATCTGTACCTAAATCTGAATTTAATAAGACATAAGCAGTAGGCACAAAATTATTTTTGATAAAACAGTATTTAACTTTTCATAATTTAAAAATAATTTTTTAAATTTACATTTTTTCTAATTTGACTTCTTTTTTTAAATTTTTTTTCGTAATGCTAAAAACATAGTAAATTTCATCAAATGATAAGATGAGTAAACCTGGTAATATGTGGAGAAAAGTTCATGGTAAAATTACAAAAAAACCTACTAATTTTTCTTGGTTAATTGAGGAAAAGTTAGCTGGTTCTGGAATTCCTACAACTTTAGATGAATTTGATTGGCTTCTGAATCAAGGAGTAAAATCTATTGTAACTATGACTGAAAATGCTTTACCTGGTGAATGGACTCAAAAAATTGATTATTTACATGTGCCAACAGCTGATTTTCATGCTCCTGATATGGAGGGAATAGATTCAGCAGTAGAATTTATTCAAACTCAAATTCAAAATGATCAATCAGTAATGGTTCATTGTGCTGCAGGATTAGGAAGAGCTGGAACAATTCTTGCATGTTATTTTATAAAATATCAAAACTATTCAGCTAAAAATGCAATTGAAAAAATTAGAAAAGCAAGACCTGGATCTATTCAATCAGATGTGCAAGAATTAGCAATAAGTTATTATGAAAAATATGTGAGAAATTAGTTATACAAATTCTGAAACTAATTTTCCATCAACGTTTTTAATTTTCAACGTAATGTTTTCTTGAAAATGTAAAGTCATTCCACCTTCAGCATCTGGATCTTCAACCTTTACCAATTCCAACATTTTGAGTTTATCAAATTTTTCCATTCATAATCACCTATTCTGGAATTGATATGGTTTCAATTTTTCCATCAACTGGTTTGATAAACATAAACCTGTTATCTTTAAAGATGAAAGTTATTCCACCTTCTTTATCAGGTTCTTCGACTTCAAGAATTGGTTGTCCTAATAGACCGTCATATTTTGCCATTGTTAATTCAAGAAAAAAGTTCCTTATATCCTAATTGATTGTAATTTCTATTTCATTAGAATTATTTTTGATACTTCCTGGCTCAGTGTAATCATGTTTTTGCCATGATGAAAATACTTCTGCTCCAATCTTGTGTTTACCTTTTCCTAAATCAGATGCTTTGAATACAAACTTTTCATTAAAGTCCATAAATTCTTCTCTAACTTCTTCTTCAGAAAGTCTGATAAATGGTTCAAAATTCTTTGCGATTTGAACCCAAATTCTTCTATCCTTCATTGGATTAACTAATTTTGGATTTCTTGTCCAGAAAATGGCAGCTTTTCGATATGAATCGATAGTCCTTCCTAATTCTTTCTTTCTAAATCCGCCTGATGTCAATTTTACACCATATTTCAGTTTCATTGAAACATCATTGTTATTGTATGCTTTAGTCCAATTTGCTTCATTGAATGCATCTCTAAGGTCCCCCTCAATTGAAAATTGGACATTTATCTCAATATTTTCATCTGCTGAGTACTCTTCTTTTGATTTTACGAGTGTTATTTGTGAAATTTTGCTTTCTGCCATTGCTACAGTTCATATGATTTATATCCGCAATAAGTGCTTTTTCTGAATACATGAATGCACAAGTGATCAGTTCAGAAGCCAAAGAAATCAGTATTTCCGTCACAGAAACTGATATTGGAGTATTATACATTATTCAACATGAACTTCTCAAGGCTTCAAATGTTGATTTTGCAGGTGTAATTGTTAAACATCCATTAACTAATGAGTGCTGGATGAGAATTAATTCTAGTACAAAACCATTAACTGAAGTTAAAAAATCAGCCGAATCCGCAATAAAAATGGCTGAAGAGTTCAAAGAATTATTTAATTCAAAATTAAGGTAAATTAGATTGAAATTTTGCCCCAAATGTGAGGTCAAACTAAAAAAAGGTGATTCTGGCCTTGAATGTTCAAAATGTGGTTATACTGAAGGAGAAAAAGTAACAAATAAGAAAAAACCTATTGTTGAAGAAGAACCTGATTTTTCACTTCTTGCTTTTGAAGGCGATGAAGGTGAAGATACTAATCCTACGGTAAAAATTGATTGTGAAAAATGTGGACATGATGAGGCAGTAGCTTGGATGTTTCAAACTAGAAGTGCTGATGAACCAACAACTAGATTTTACCGTTGTCAAAAATGTAAATACACCTGGCGTGATTACACATAAGGTTTAACTGGAACTTATAGTCAACAAAATTAAATTGACATTCGGAGCTAAAACAAGTGGATCAGATGATCTTAAAGCAATTATTTCTGCAATATCCACATTAGTTGAGGAAGCAACTTTTGTTGCAACAGCTGAAGGAATTACTTTTAGAGGAATGGATCCATCTCATGTTGCACTTATTGACATATCTTGGCCAAATTCAGCATTTGAAAAATATGAATGTGATAGTGATATTAAATTCGGTGTTAGAATAGATGAATTTTCGAAACTTATCAAACGTGCAGATAAAAAAGATAGTATTGAAATCAGTATTTCTGAAGAAAAAATGTTACTAGTAACAGTTGGAAAAAATAAAAAATATAAAATACGTCTTATTGAAAGTTCTGCAACTGATACACCATTACCAAAAATTCCTTATGATTCAAAAATAATTCTTACTTCGTCAAAATTTGATAAAATTCTTGGTGATGTACAAGTTGTATCTGATTATTTAACTATCAATACATCTGATTCTAAAGGAGATTTTTCAGGAAAAGGTGATTCTGGAGAAGTAATAATTGATCTTGATAAAGATGCAGAAGACATAGAAGAAATTTCTTCGAATGCTGATAGTGTTGGTACTTACAGCCTAGAATATCTTAATCCTGTAGTTAAAGCCGTAGGTAGTAATGCAGGTTTTATCACATGTGAATTTTCAAGCGCAAAACCACTTAGAATTGAGTTTAAAGTCGCCAATATAGGCAGAATCCACTTTTATCTTGCTCCACGCGTGGAAAGTTAAAGCATTTAAAGATTGAATAATTCAGATACTTTGAATTGAAACTTATTTTAAAATATGGTGGAACCTCAATCTCTAACACAAAGGATATCCAAGCAGTAGCTAAACATGTAGCAACATTATCTAAAAAACATCAAATTGTTTTAGTTTGTTCGGCAACAACTGGCACAACTGATGATCTAATTGAAATATCTGAATCTATCAAAAAAGAAAATAAATCTAAAGCAGAACAACTTGCATCAAAAATTACCAATAGACATAAACAATTAGCAAAACAAACAATCAAAAAATCTGATGTTCAAAAAAAATTATTAGTAAAATTAAATGAAGATTTCATAGAACTTGTTGCACTAATAGATGGTTTAGTTTTGTTAGGAGAAGTTACATCAAGATCAATGGATTATCTAATTTCATTTGGTGAAAGATTATCTGTAAAATTAATTTCAGCAGCATTGAATGATTTATCAAAAAAATCGATTCCGATGACTGGTAAAGCAGTAGGTATTGTAACTGATTCAAATTTTGGTGAATCAAAACCATTAATGGATACAACTAGATTAAGAGTATCAAAAACCATTGATAATTTATTTTCTAAAAAAATAGTTCCTGTAGTAGGTGGATTTTCAGGTGCTGATCAACATGGACATACAACAACATTTGGCAGAGGAGGTTCTGATTATTCAGCAACAATTATTGGTTCTTGCATAAAAGCAGATGAAATTTGGTTGATGAGTGATGTTGATGGACTTATGACAGCAGATCCAAAAATTGTTAAAAATGCAAAATTACTCAAAGAAGTATCTTACACCGAAGCAATTGAAATGGCTTTGTTTGGTGCTAAACAAATTCATCCAAGAACATTCGAACCTCTATTGGCTAAAAAAATACCTATGAAAATTAGAAATTCATTTAGTACTAGTAATGAGGGAACTTTAGTTACTGCATCACCTTCAGCTTCTGTAAAAAATACTGTAAAATGTGTGAGCAATATTCGTAATAATGGATTAATCGATATTAGAGGTGGTAGTATGATTGGAACACCTGGAACTGCAGCTAAAATATTTGCAACTTTAGCAAAAGCTGGTATTAATGTAATGATGATTTCTCAAAATCCTTCTGAATCAAGTATAACAATTGTAGTAAAAAATTCTGATCTTGATAAAGCTGTTAGTGTATTGGAAATGGATCTTTTAGGAAAAATCATTAAAAAATTAGAAGTTACTACTGGAGTATCTATAATTGCATTAATTGGTTCTGGAATGAGAGGTACAATTGGTGTTGCATCAAAAGTTTTTGCAGCAATTGAGAAAAATAAAGTGAACGTATCTATGATTACTCAAGGTTCATCAGAACTAAACCTTGCATTAGTAGTTAAAAATTCTGATACAAATTCAGCTGTACGTGCAATACATAATGCATTTACTCTTGATAAAATCAATTAAGACAAATCATTTAAAGTAATAAAATCAGTCAAAATTATTGAAAAAAATTATTATTATTTTGATAATTGGATTTTTTATTACTGGAATTGTTTCTGTTTCAACATTTTCAGATCAATATGCTGATGCAGGTTCTACAAAAAAAGTTCATTTTACTCAAACAATTACATCTTCCCAAGATCCTGGATTGGGACATGAAAATCACCAATTAGCAGTTATTTTATCTCCAAATGAGGGTACAATCTATGATGGTTCTATGACATTTACTTCTAGTGATTTAGTCAAAGTAGTTGTTTTACATGAAATTAATCAAAATGATGTTCAAGGTCAAGATACATGGACTGTAAATGAGAATACAATTTATGGTCTATCTTTAATTGACCCAGAAAAAAAATCAGGTTCCTTTGAATTTACTGGAGCAGGGCTTGCATTACACTCAACAAATTCCAAAGAATTTACTACAACTGTTAGCGTTGATGGTTGGATTAGAGGACAACCAACTCAAGTACTTGCAGAAAAACTTGAATTTGTAAAAGATGATCCTTCATTATTACTTTCAAGAGCTAATGTTCCAGCTGTAATTCCAATGCACCAAGGAATTCATACTGGAAATGATATTCTTTACATAATTACTGATGCTAGTGATCAAGATTATGTAAACACTATTTCAGAAAAACAAAAATGGAATATTCAACTATCTAAATCTATTAAAGATATTCCAGAAGATAATTCTCAAAAAATTTTTATTTTTAAAAATGGAATTAAAGGAGATGGACTCTTTGGATTCCAAAATGAAGTTTTTTCTAGTACACCAAAACAATCTGATTACACTTCACTAACATCTATTATTGAAGTTACGTGGAAAACAGGTCAAAAAGAAATTATTTTTGAATCAGCATTTGATATTATTGATGCTGAAAAATCTGGTAGACTCAAATTTAATGAGACAAATGTGATTATTAATGCCCCCCAAATAAAATGGGCAAATGATCACATGACAATACGTTCTGACAAGCAAATTAGTAATGAAATATCATTTTCTGGTGGTCAAATTATTGAGATTAATGAGGATGAACTTTCTGTAACTTTTGTTGCTCATCGAAGCTGGGATTCTGAAGGCAAAACAATTTACCGTATTGTAACTGATGCTACTCCAATAGGACCAGCACAATTAATGGGTGTAGTATATTCTCCACTTAATTCAGATCTTTTAACTCATTTTTCAACTAATGATCTTTTTCAATTTAAAAATGGAATTAAAGGATCTGGTTCTTTAGGTTTTCAACCATCAATTTCTAGTTCATCCTCAAATCAAGAAAATTATAGTCCAATTTCAAAAATTTATCTTATAGAATGGCATAACTCGTTATTTGCAGAAATTCTACAAACTAAATCTGATATAGATTCATTTCAAGATGATGATTTACTTACTGTTAGTATTGCACGACCAACAAATGATGAATTCATTATTAATTCTCCAATAGTAGATCCATTTCAATAAGAACACCACTAAACGGATAAATTAGTTAAAGAAAAAATTATTTTGAAATTGACTGGTAAACTCTACATTGTTGGTGTTGGTCCTGGCCATCATGATCACATGACATTTCGAGCTCAAGAAGTAATTACTGAAAGTGATACAATTGTAGGTTATGAAACTTATGTGAATTTAGTTCAGGATCTAATAGGTGGTAAAACTATTCATCGTTATGCTATGACACAAGAAGTTGAAAGAGCTCACCAATGTATTGATCTTGCAAAATCAGGAAAAATTGTTTCATTAGTTTCTAGTGGTGATCCTGGAATTTATGGAATGGCTGGATTAATTTATGAAACACTTGCAGCCACCGGTTGGGATCCTTCTGATGATCTTAAAGTAGAGATTATTCCTGGTGTATCAGCACTTAATTCATGCGCATCTATTGTTGGTTCACCTCTAATGACTGATTTTGCTGTTGTTAGTATGAGTGATCTAATGGTACCATGGGAAATAATCCAGAAACGTGTTGAGTCAGCTGCACAGGGTGATTTTGTACTTGTAATTTATAATCCTAAAAGCCAAAAAAGAATTCATCAATTACAGGATACTCAAAAAATTTTATTGAAACATAGAAAACCTACAACACCTGTTGCAATAATTAAAAGTGCTTATAGAGAATCTGAAACAATTGTTATGACTAATTTAGAAAATTTGCTTAATTTTGATGAAGAATTAGGTATGACAAGTACTGTAATTGTCGGTAATTCATCAACATATACCTACAAAGATTTAATGATCAATCCAAGAGGATACAAATCAAAATATAATTTAAAAGAACAAACTAATCCTAATCTTAAAGTTTAGAAACTTTTCTTTATTGCTTCAGAAATTTCATCACTAAGATTTAGTTTTTCTCTAATTGGAGATATAATTTTTACAAGATAATTTCCCACTGTTTGTTTTAAATCTCCTGGATGTATTTTTCCTTTTTCAAAATCATTTTTCAAATCTTTATAATTTGAATATGATGCATTACCACCAAATTTGTCAGGTCTCTCAATGTTTATTTCATTAAATTTACTAAAAATTATTGTTTCAGCAATTGCTAGTATTGGATTATTTTCTATAACTCCTTCATCACACCATGCTTTGTTGATTTTTTTCCTAATTTCATCATCTGTATTATGGATAAATATTCCTGAATTTGGATCTGATTTACTCATTTTACTAAGTTCACCACCCAATTTTTCATCTCCTTGCTTTTTCAATCCTGGAAGTAATTTATGATGAACAGAAACTGGAACTTTCCATTTCATTTTAGGAAAAATTTCTCTAACTAGCATGTGTATTTTCCTTTGATCCATTCCAGCATGTGCTATATCCACGTCTAAATAATGAATATCAACTGCTTGCATTGCAGGATAAAGTAATCTGGCAACATCAATTTTTTCATCACTTTCTGAGCGTCCCATAATTGTTAGAGTTCTCATAGTCCTTTTCAATGACATATGTTTTGTAAATTTTACAAGATCTGACCAGTACTCTGGATTATTTTTATATAATTCTGAACCTAAAACAATTTTTGCATCTGGACAAACTAATTTGAAAGCATCTTGATAATATTTTGAAACTTTAGAAATTGTATCCCAATCACCACCTAGTTTATCGTTGATAACTGTGTGCCAGTCTGCAAGAAAAATTGTACAATTTACTCCCGCTTTAATGAAATCGTTAATTTTGAAACCAGTACTGATTAAACTGCCTAGATGTAAAAAACCAGAAATCTCTAAACCGATGTAATGATTTGGTGAAGACTTTTCATCAAATAATTTAGTTAATTCTTCTTCAGTTACAACTTCATCTGTTGTTGGAGAGTTTTTAATCAGATTTACTTTTTCAGCAGTATTCAAATCAAAACAACTTTTAAAATCTAAACCTATAAAGATATCCACAAGTCATTTTGACATTTTAAGTTATGATAATACCTGATTAATTCAAATATTTTTCAAATTCTTCCTTTGAAATAATTTCATGTTCTAATTCTTTTATCTCATTGTAACATTTTTTGCATGAATAAGTAACAAATTGATTCTCATTAATAGTACAAATTGCAAAAATAGAATTAGATGACTCTATTCTTATACCTGAAATGTCAATATGGTCACACATTTTGATTTTCATAAATACCAATTAATGAAATTAAATTTAAAGCCTGGGAAAATTTACTATCTTTATGACTCTTGAAGAGGGATTAGAATTAATTAATAATTATAAAAAAGGATTAGAAAAATTTTTAGAAACATTGCCTGAACAATCTGTTCAATTAGGTCCTGAAATGATTAATACTCTTGCTCTGAATTCTAAAAATCAAATTGCAAATTTAGAATCAATTGAAAAATCACTAAAAAGACCTGCAAAATCTTAATCTATTGAATTTTTAGAATATCATTTACAATTTTTTTTATGTTTTCTTAATTCTTCTGTATAATCAAATTCAGCCCCACACGCTCGGCATTTTTCCTTTTTTTTATTGTGGGCTTTTTCTTGATGTCTTTTCAGTCTTTCAGAATCTGGCAAAACAGTTCCACACTTTTTACATTTTAAATCATTTTTACTTGATCCAAATAATCCCATAGTATACAGTGTATCTAATACTATAAAACATGATTTTAGTTAGATTTTTTTTTAAAATAATTTCAATAAAACATTAATTTTATTATTATAATTCGTCATCATCTAAACTTT
>CALCPD010000028.1 GCA_937897875.1 uncultured Nitrosopumilaceae archaeon | reverse complement strand
AATGAATCAACTTCGTCAGAAGTCATTTTGTGATTAGGATCAAATTTCTTAATTGCACGTCTAGTAGATATTGCTTCAAAGGTATCCATGTACTAACCAAATTCAATTATCAATTTAATTGATTCCAAATTAATGAGAAATGATCGAGTGTATTACAAGATAACCTTTGTTTCATATATACAAATTAAAAAAAAAGTTATGGGAATTCAAGATTTAAATAAATTATTTGAAATTCATAGAGAAATAAAAAAAATAGATACAGAAAATAAATTTAATTTTGTCATAGACACAGATACAAAAGAAGGAAAGACAAGAATTGTCATAGATGAATTTGGAACATGGAAAAAAACACCATCCTTAACAGAAGAACAAGCGTCAGAATTTAGAAAAAAAGGATTTAGACAATTCGTTCCAGATCTGATCGATTTTAAAAATAAATTGATAATTGAATATCAAGAGGAATGCAAAGGCAGACAAGGAATCCTAAGAAGACGAGGTAAAATTAACAAAAAAGGACACGATGAATTTAGTGATGAAGATAAAGATATTTTTTATGAATTAGCAAAATTCAATCAATTAAAAATTTGGGAAAACACACCCATAGTGGAACAAAATAAAGAATTAAAAGTTTTTTTAAAAACATTTTCTAAAAATAAAAATAATTTTAAAAATTAGAATTTAAAAAATCTTAAAGATTATGGAAGAGGTTCATGTCCACGCTTATATCCACTCCATTTTCGATATTCATAATCAGTTAATGGAGATTCACAACCGCATTTACAAAATGTTTTCATAATTAGAGAAATATACGTAGTCTATTTTTAGATTATCTTTAATCCAATCTAAGTATTCATCAACATTATTTCAATAAAATGAGATCAAAAAGATCGGTAATTGGCTAAAAAATAAATACAAAATATTACTTTGAGTGTATTTTATCTTGAATTTGTGCCAAAATCAAAGCAGCCTTATCTTTATTTTCATAAGTATCGACTGTCTCATCCATAATAGCATCAATTTCATAACTTTTGTCAACTAGAATACTTGCAACATGATCATCCAAAGTTCCATTTCCAATCAGATAATATGCAAAAACAGTATTTTTTTGGCCAATTCTATGAAGTCTATCCTCTGCTTGTCTATGAATAGCAGGGCTCCAATCAAGTTCAGCAAAAATAACATACTTTGCCCTAGTTAGATTGATACCAACATTACCAGCACGAATACCTGCAATCATTAACTTGGATTCTCCCTTTTGGAATTTATCAATTTGATCTTGTCTCAGATTATCAGATTGACCACCAATAATTGAAACAGGAGTAAACTCCTGAAGACTTTCATGAAGTAATTTATGAATTACTTTATGGTGACAAAATACAACAACACTTTCTTCAATCTCCATAATATTTTTTACAAAATTAATTACATGTGGTAGTTTAGCAACACCAGCAATTTGACGTTCACTTTGAATTGCTCTATGATATGATGCAGATTTAGAAAATTCTGTTTGAGCTTCTTTTTGTTCACTTTCAAGTTTTTTCCAAATTTTATCAAGTTCTTCAAGATAGTAATCAGTATCAGATGCAATTACCTCTTTGTATCGAACCTTGTCTTTGAGTTCTTTTAGGACATCAGCTTTTTTCCTTCTAAGCATAACATGTTTTTGTAATTCATTGCGAAGTGAAGCTCGTTTATTTTCCAACACAATAGCCTTACCTTTGTCATTCACATAACAGAAATATTCACAGAATTCCTTGAAACTTCCCAAAAGTCCAGGTTTTAAAATATCAATGATAGGCCAAATTTCAGAACCACGATTATAAATCGGAGTACCAGAAAGTCCAATTCTATAATGAACTGAAGGTAATGCTGCAAGTTTTTTAACAGCCTTGTATTTTTGAGTAGTCTTTGATCTTAGATTGTGAACTTCATCACAAACAATTGTATGAATTCCAACTTGCTCCAAATCATCAGAACGTTTGAGAAGTAATTCATAATTGATTACGTAAATATCACTTTTTGGCAATTCTTTAGATTTCCCAGTTCGAATTAAAGTGACACTAGGTGATTCGGATTCAATAATTCTGCCATTTCTACTTTTTTTCTTAAGAAATTTTTGGATTTCACGCTCCCAATTATTTAATGTAACAAGAGGGGCAACTATCAGGACAGGAAAAGTTTGCTTTTCTGTGGAAACATACGATAAAGTTTGAACAGTCTTTCCAAGACCCATTTCATCTGCAAGTAATGCATTACCAGAGGATTTTAGTAGAAAATCCAAACCCTCTTTTTGGAAGTTCATCAATTTACCTCTAAATTGCTCACCAGTTTTTGCACGTTTCAGTTTATGATTTATTGGAGGTAAGGTAGGTTTTGGAGCATATGTTTTAACAATTTTTCTTTGCCAAACAGTTTTAGATAAAATTTCTAATGGATAGCGATCCATGAGAAGTTTGATTTGTTTTATACTTTCAGTAGTATCCTCGATAATTACTTCATTTTCACTTTCACCATACCATGCTTTAGAAGTCAAACTAGAGATCTTGTCTATGGCCAATGTTCCTGTAATTTTCCAACACCAAAGTTTTGAATATTTATCCTGAACATATTCCAATGTACCGAAATTTTCTAGCGATGTCGTCATAATTTGTAGCTAGCAATTTTTTTTCTCTTATGAATCTTCAGGTTTGTTCAAATCATTAGAAAAAAAATAAAAAACGAGAAGAGTTAAAATATAACATATTTAGCTCCTAATGGAGTAAATAAAAAATACAATTAGGCACAAAATCTTAAGAATTAGCATAAAATCAATTACAGAAAAAAATTTTAATAAAAATATTTTAACATACGTTTAAAATTAATAAAAAATATTACGTGTTATGCAATTTACTCAAAATGAAGAACCAGATATTAAAAAACCAATCATCATTGCAGCAATGCAGGATATGGGGAATGTTGGAAGTATAGTAATTAATTTTATTAACAAATCATTAAAATCAAAACCATTTAGAACTGCTAAAGTTTCATTTCCAACATATGTAATAGATAATGGAGGATATGTAGATCTTCCAAAAGAAAGTTGGGAATATAGATACACAGATGATCTGATAATTTTTGGAGGTGGAAACGGTCAACCACAAGACAATAATGAATTAAATTTACTTTGTAATGATGTAATTGATATTGCTGAGAAATATTCTGCAAAATTCATCTACACATTAGGAGGATTTCATACAAATAGGATTTTAAAAAATAATCCTAAAACATTCATCACTACAACATCTATGGAGCTAAAAAAACAAATGGAGAAATTAGAATTAGATATGACTCCTCAAAAATCAGCAATTACAGGATTTAATGGATTAATTCTAGGATTTGCAAAAAAACATGACATTCAAGGGATCGGCATGTATGGAGAATTAAATCAACCAGAAGTTCCCCAATACAGAGCAGCAATTAGTATAATCAAAACAATTGAGAAGTTGACATATAGAAAATTAGGCAGTACTGAAGAATTAGAGATATTAGCTCAAGAAATAGACAAGAAATTCAGAAATTAGTGGGCAGTTCCAACTTCATGAGGTCCAGTATTCTCATCATGACAATCACAACTGCACAGGTGTGTCTTGTGATTGTTCATACAATCAATACACTCAAAATGTTTTCGAGTTTCACATGCAGCACAAATCATAGTTTATCATTACCAATAGATGAATTTGAATATTTCTTTAATTAAAGAGTTTTTAAGGCAAATAAAAAAAGCACATTATTGAAAGTCTATCATAAATCGTCATGTATCACATGTAAAAAAACAATCACAGAAATTGAAAGAATGAAAATAGATGTTGAGTCAAGGGACTTTTTTAAAGATCCATTTACAGAAACAGAGTTAAAAAAAATTATTAAAATGACAGGAAAAAAACCAGAAGAATTGCTTAGAAAAAGAGACAAGACATACAAAGAGATGAAATTAGATCAAAACAAAAAAACAGATTCAGAAATTATCAAACTCATGGTAAAATATCCAGGGTTAATTTTACGTCCAATTGTAATTTTAAAAAATAAAGCAATAGTGGGAAAAATAGACCCAAAAGAAATAAAGAATTAATCAGAATTCTCTTTTTTAAAAATTCGAATTGCCTCTAAATGAGAACAATTAGCTTTTTGTCCATTACCGTGATGAAATTTATAATAATTTTTGAATCCAAAGCATTCACAAGTATCAGACGTTACAAAATAGGATTTTTCAGGATCAGAGGAAGATTTGATTTGAAATAAATCAGCCTCAATTTTCACTATACACCCATCATCAACGAGTTTTTTTGCTTTTTTGATAGTAGCTGGACTGCTCACATTATGGTGAAAATCTAATAATATTATAAACGATTTCTAACAAAAATCAATATTGAGTATGAAAAAATACATCGCCAAACGTGCAGCTACAATGTTTGGCGTACTACTAATCACATTACTAATCACAATAATGCTTGTTGGCTCCAACATGGATACAATTCTAAAACAAGGAGTGGTGTTTCAAGTCAGATCAGAAATTACTGAAAATCCAGAAATAGCTCAAAGTTTTTCATCAGTGCAAGAATTTGAAGGATATATTCAAGATAGAACAGATGAACGGATAAAAAATTTAGGATTAGATGAGCCATGGTACTCCCCTCAAAGAATTGGATTGACAATGTACAAAATAATTTTATTAGACTTTGGACAGGCTACTTTTCTAACAAGCGATTTAGGATCATCAGATGTAAAAGAAATTATTTTTGAAAAACTTCCAAGAACAATTTTACTATTTACTACTGCAACAATTTTAATTTCAATCATAGGAATTTTTGTCGGAGCATTATCTGCAAGTAAAATTGGTTCAACGATAGATAGAATCACATCAAGCTTTGCAATTATCAGCTCAAGTTTTCCAGTATGGTGGATTGGAATGTTGATGATATTTTTATTTGCATTTACATATCAGATTTTTCCAGCAAGGGCAACTCCAGACATTCCAGCATCAAGTCCAGAGTATCTAGGAGCTTTATTGTACCACATGACATTACCGTTAATCACAATTGTAATGATAGGATTTGGTTCTTGGGCATATTTGGTTAGAAACTTTATGGTGGGAATTATGCAAGAGGATTTCATAATTGCAAAAAAGGCAATTGGAATTAAACAAAGCAAGATCACATACACTCATGCGCTAAAAAATGCAGCACCACCAATTATTACAATTCTAGCACTAAGTTTGTCAGGCTCACTTGGTGGGGCAATAATTACAGAAGCTGTATTTGATTGGCCAGGCATGGGAAGATTATACTTTGAGGCAATTACAGTCATGGATTTGCCAGTAATTATTGGTGCAACATACATTCTAACAGTATTTTTCTTGGTGAGCATATTCATTGCAGATTTACTTTATGGCTATTTTGATCCAAGAATCAGGACAAACACGGAGTAATCAAAATGAGCAGCATAACTCCTCAAGACATTAAAAAAGAATTTTTCAAAAGCAAAATGGGGATTGCAGGAATTACAATTCTTTCAATTTTAATTTTAACGTCAATTTTTACAATGGTATTAATTCCAATAGAAACATTTCAGGAATGGAACAATCCAGGAAGCTGGATTACATATCCAAAAACAGCAATACCAGTATGGGTGAATTTATTTTTATTTGAAAAGATTCCAGAACATAAAATTTTGACACAGCCAAATATAAAAAATGCAGCAAACAATGAGATAAATTTATCATCATATCAATTCAACTTTAATTTTGAATATGACCAGTTTCCAAATGATTTCATTTATTCATACTCCTCACAATATGTTAATTCGCCATTACTTGAAATGTCAGTTATCAGACCAGATGGAATTAAATTAAAATTAGTTTCAACATCACTTCCATATTCAGATGTAATAACAATTCATGAGGATAAAATATTCTCAACTGATGCAATGATTAAAAAAGAATTATTTTTGCAAGAGGAAAAATTTGAATTTAAAATAGACAAATTATCTGCAGAGGACATTGTTTTTTCAAAAACAAAAGTTAATGAGCCTCTAAAAGGAAACTATGTGTTTTTAATTAATCTGTATGAAATTAATGAAAAAAGCGAAATTACTGAATCAAATTTAATCATAGGCGGTAAAGCGTTTGGAATAATGGGAACAGATGAATTGCGAAGGGATTTGGCCATGGGATTATTGTGGGGAACTCCACTTGCATTATTCATAGGACTAGTAGTCTCAATAGCATCAGTGATTATGGGATTAATTTATGGTGTGTATGCTGGATTCAAGGGTAAAAAGACAGATGAAACATTGATGAGATTCAATGATGTAATCTATGCATTACCGGCATTGCCTTTTCTAATTATTCTTTCAGTCACCATAAGCAACAGCATATTTGTGATGATTGGATTTCTAATGATTTTTGGATGGGTAGGTATTGCAAAAGTTGCAAGAAGCATGTCATTACAAATCAAAACGAGAGGATATGTGGAAGCTGCAACAATGATGGGTCAAAAAGATTCAAAGATGATTTTAAAACATATTTTACCACAATTACTACCATATGCATTTGCCAGTGTAGCAATATCAGTTCCAGCAGCAATCACTACAGAAGCAGGATTAAGTTTTCTAGGATTAGGAGACCCGTCATTTCCAACATGGGGACAAATATTACATGATGCCAATACATTTGGTGCAACAGCAAGAGGGTTATGGTGGTGGATTGTACCTCCAGGAATAATGATTGCAATTACAGGTTTAGCATTTGTGTTTATTGGAAATGCACTTGATTCAATAATTAATCCAAAATTAAAACGATAATAAAATTAGAGTTCAAATTTTCGAATTAATTCAATTGCACTGTCCTTTAATTTTATCGAATAGCAGTGTGAGTTTACATCATTGATTGCAGCCAAATTATTAGCAAATACTTTTTTGCTGTGACCGCCGTATGATGCATTATCTGATTCATCAAAACAAATAGTCATTTGTTTCATGCTTAGTTCATTTTTTAAAAGAAATGCAATAAACTTTTGATAGTTATCAGTAACAACCCAGTCTAATTTTTTCTCTTCACTTATTCCAATCCAGATCTCAATGGAATTTTGGTATAGGGCTTTTTTTCTTAATTCTTCTAATGTCATTTTGTTACCTAGAAATCTGCTCTCTGCATTTTTGAACCACATCTAGGACATGCACCACCATTATGTTTATTCCTGCAAACAAGACAAACATACTTTACATTGGCACTGTCGCTTTGACCGCCACCACTTCCAAAGAAACCGCCACCGGCACCACTAGAACTTCCACCATAGTTACCCATTTGTCCCATTTGTCGTCTTCTCATATACATTGGAAGTAAAATGAATATTGCCATAACTAGTCCAATACTGATAAACCAAGGAACACCAAGATAACCCAGAACAATTTGTAAACCTATGCTGAATACAAGTGATGCACCTAGAAAAATATAATATTTTTTTAATTGAGGATTCAAACCACTAAAAGTTCCTTAAAAAAGGTTATAAAGCTTTGTCAGTTTTTCTCAGTTTCATTTTCATCATTTATTGATAGTGGAATAGCAGTACCACCACTATCCCATGCAAAAATGGAATCATCATCATATGGAGATTTAATGATTAAAGAAACTAATCCAAAAAAATTATTCAAATCAGTTACAGAGGGTTCAGCTGAACCAGACGGATGAGAATGAACGATACCAATATAGCTATTATCAAAAGGTAAGAAGGAATGAGGGAATCCTGCAAAGGTAGGACCTGTAAAATTAAACGGAGGTATAGCAAGTCCATCGATTTTAATTTGACCACTTTTTGATTTTCCTTTTAAGATCAGAATTCCTTCATTAGGATGCTTCATTTTACAAAAAGTTACAATACTGTCTAAGACGGTTTTTTCCAGTAAAACTTTACGTTCAATTTTTTTATTTTTAAAAAACATAAAATGACTTTAATTACTTGGTAAATTAGTTTTAAGATTCAGATATTACATATTTAGAATTAGAAAATATTCTCAATTTACCCTCAATTTTAGAGATTAGTTCAGGGATTTGAGAATTAATTTCATCAATTTCAGATAAAATTGTTTTAGACTTTAGATTAGAGTCATTTTGAGAGTCAGTATTTTTTGAAAATTCATTTTCTAGAGACGTTAAATTATCAGGTTTCAAATCACTCAATTCAGTTTTCATTGAATTAAAAATATTTGAATAATCAGACACCTTTTTGATAAAACCATCTAAAGACTCTTCAGTTTCAGTCAATTGTAACAAAGTTTTGTCAGTATCTTTAACAGAGATTGAGCCAGAAGAAATTGCTTTTCGAATATTTTCTAAAATAACAATGATGGTATCAGAGTTTTCAGAACGAAGTGCATTAAATGGATCATCAACTAGAGTAGATAAAACAGCATTTTGTTCCTTATCAAGAGAGGATCCATATGCATATCTGCCAAGTGGACGAGAAATTTTTGTAAATTGAGTGTCAATTTCAGACTTTATCTTAGATTTCTGATTAGTAAAATCATTTAATTTATTTTCCAAATCAAGAAATTTTTTATAATTTTCAGAAGAATGAACCTCATCCAAAGAAGATTGTAAGACAGTTTTCTTTTCTTCAAATGATTTTAGATTATCAAGGATCTCAATGTGTCTTTTTCTTTTATCACTTAATTCCGTTTTATGTGATTTGATTTTATCTAGCATTTCAGTAATTTCATCAAAAGTAGATTGTGTAGATGCAAAATGTTTTAGAAGTTTTGAAATATTAGCAGAATTCTCATTCATAATTTTGAGATTACCCGTTAATTGATTTGCATATTTTTTTGCAAAGATGTGAATTACCCTAGTTTGTCTTCCTAAAACATCACCAACTTTTTTAAGAAGTTGAGTTAAAAAATAATCCAATTTTTTTGCATCTGCAATTGTTGAAACTTGCATCAATGTTTTTACATCTTTTTTTAAAATATCAATCACTTGTTTTTTTCCTCTCACTACGATTATAGCTAAATGTTTGTCGATGTCATCGATATTCAAATTGTCTTTTTCAAGTACAATACCAATTTTCATTAGTTCGTCAATAAGAGGAGCAGTGTTATTTCTCAAATTTTTTATTTCTGAAAGAGTTTGAGATTCCCGTAATTTACTTAAATCATCAATTATTTTTGGAACCTCAGAAAGAGAAACATTTTGATTTACAGATTTGTGTTCAACAGGTTCTTCTACTTGCTTTTTTTTACCCCATCCAAATACCATTTGATAATATTATACTGGAGGGATTAAAAATGATTCTTACACATATCTTAAAATTTAATGATGATTTCAATTAGACATGGCAAAAAGCCCTCAAAAAGCATTTCATACAGGAACAGTCAAAAAAACAATCAAAATTAAGGCCTCAAAAGACAAAGTTTGGAAAAAGATCAGCAACATTGTAGGATTACCATCATGGTTAGTAGATGTAACAAAAACAGAATACCTATCTAAAAAGAAAAAGGGCGTAGGGGCAATTAGACTAATCACATTTGGCGACGGAAATGAAATTGAAGAGCATGTGGTAGCATGGGAAAAAGGAGAGTATTTCACATATGTTGCCACAGAAGGATTACCATTGAGGGCATATGTTGCAACAATTTCAATTAAAAAGAAAACAAAAGCAGAAACAGAATTAACATGGCAATCATATCTCAATAGTCAAAAAATGTCTGAAAAACAATTTCTAGAATTTTTGGTATTCATGGGTTCATTCTATGAAGCATCGTTAGAAAATTTGAAAACATCACTAGAAAAATAACATTAGACAATTGGTCGGTTTTGATTAATTGTGATATAGACTTAGGCACAAAAATATTTTAGTTAAGGGAGTTAATTATTAAGCATTTTAAAAAAATGTTAACCAGTTTATAATCTAGTAACGTTTTTTGGAAATATTGAAATCATCTACTCTAAATAAAATTACAAAATATTGGTATGTTGCCATTCTTACAATGCTTGTTCTTGGAATAGGTTACTCATATTTCGTTTTCACAACAGAAGCAACAAATGATGCGAATAATTTTAATGCAATTCAAATTGTAATTCCCATTGTAATAATCACACTTGTGGTAATTGTAATGCAAAAGAAACGAATCAAGATTCAAACAAAAAAAGATAACGAGTAAATTCTAGACACAGATCAGAAGCCAAAAAATGCAAACAAAGTATTGAAAAGATATCTAGTTCAAAAAAGGACCAAATTTTTCTAATTTTTTAAAACAAAATTGTCTAGAAACACCGTGAGAATGCTTCTAGACGTTAATACACTGTTTTTTGAAATAGTATACTAATTATTTTGATTATTTACTTTTGTATAAATCATGAATTATCATCTTTATGCCTGTAATTGTAATGACATCGCTTATTACAAAACCATTCAAGACCAGCTAAATATTGTACATTGTCACACTTGCCACAAAATTTACATTTTGTAAAATGTTTCATTCGTTTCTCATCAGTTCCGTACTTTTCACCAGTCATATTTTGAGAACCTCAAGAATAGTAGTCAATTAATCTAATCTATGAATCTTTTTTTAGAGATTTTAGATCTTTTTTAAAAATAAATAATCCCTCGATTTTTTCCCATTATGGATAAGAGAGATATTTTGGTTATGGGTTCAATTATGCTAGGAGCTGGTATTCCTGTAACATTAATGATTCTAGTTGCAAATGGGATTATCAAATTACCACTAAGCAATCTTGGAACAAATTAATCTAGAAATTGTTTAAAATTAATTTCACAATTTACCAATTCAGGTAAAAATTCACTAGTGATTTTTCAGGTCAAAATGTAAATACTGTGAATCAATAAAAAAAATTATGAGTGATATGCGATTCATAATTTTAGGAATCGCATTAATTTTTGTGGGAGTTATCGTTTTAGGTGCATTCGGTCACGAATACCAAGCAGCAACAATAGAATCAAATGAATTTGGAACATGCTACGAATACTTTGATGACAAACCTCCAGCAAAAATTAACTGTTCATATAAGATAATGGATCAAACAGTATTCTTTGGATTAGTTATGGCGTTCATCATATCTGGAATAATTGCACTAATCAAAGGAGTAAAGGGCGACTGGGACAGTAAAATAAAACCAGAAGACGTAGTAGGACCAGGTAAAGAGGAATAGAGATTCTAAATATCAGAATTCTTTGAATTAAAAATCAAATCAGAATCACCAGTAGTTTTCTTGTGAACTTCATAATCTGTTTTAGATTTAATCATTTTTTTTCTAACATCATGCATTATTTTTTCATTATCAGTAAGAGAATCGTAGTGACTAGTATCAACATGATAAAAGTAATTTAAAACAACATCAGCATCATCTTCAAAAATTTTTTTGCAATATTTACACTTCATTTTTAATAAAAATAATTTCAAATATGTAGAATTTATGTTAATATCAAATTATGAACACTCACCATCAGATTCAAGTATCAGTGAAAGAGATATCAATTCTTCCTGATTGTTAGAACTATCATCTTCTAATCTCTGATAACATACTTCGTCATATGGCAATTTGTTTCAATTTTACATCACAAAATTTGCATTTAAGCACAATAATCAACACAGACCCAATTACAAGAAAAAGTCACAAGAATTAAAAATATCAAACATCAGATTCAAGCATATTTTTCATGGAAATTACAATTTTATTAATTTTTGATACTCGTTGATCAAATTGAAAATCAGATAGTTCTTTAGGTTTTTTTAAAGTAATTACAACTTCAGAAAAATCACCATTTGAAATTATACGCATAGGAATATTCCAAGAAGACTCTTCATCAACATATTGATGATCTAAAATCCCCAGAGATTTATTTTGATTAAATTTAACTTTAGATTTTCCATAAGGTCCAATAAAAGACCACCACCCATTTGAATCAAATTTTGCATCAGGAATCATTTTAGGAAACAATTCAACAACAGCATCAAACGTATCTCCAGCCATTTTATTTACCATCAAAGAAATAGTTCTAGTTCTAATCACAATAAAAAAGCCAGATTATCATTAAAAAGTATGTAGTAGTAATCATACGAATTAAAATTTATTTTAACCATTAAGAAATTCTTTAATTTTTTTCAAATTCTCAACATTGGATTCATGAAACATGACCATTGATTCAGACAAAGAATTTGGCAATACGGTCTTCAAATTCTCAACTAATTCATCTCCACTTTCAATCATCGTGTCAATGAGTTTATCGATTTCATTTTTGTCTCCAACCACGACATATCATTAAACATCAATCATAATTAAGGATTCAAAAATCACTTATTCAAATTTTTAAAATCTAAACATTTTTGATTAAATTCATCAAGGTATGTTTTAGAGTTTATTTGAGAATCCACAATATACAGTTCACAAGTTTCAGGATCAATTACAGGGGCAGAATTATCATTAGTGACAAATTGCAATAACAAAACTCCAACCAGCGCGACAATCAAAATAGCAGGCAGTTTTTTAGAAGATATATCCATAAGAAATCATAAATAATTTTAAACTTAAGCGTATTGAATTAATTATCTTTTTTAATTAATGTGGCAGTTGAACGAACTTTATCTAATTTTTGAATATTCCAAGATACTATTTCTCTAATTTTCTCAAAATTTTCACCTTGAAGCTTAACCATCATATCATGAGTGCCAATAGTTTCAAAAACATCAACTACTTGTTCCAATTCTTTTAATTGTTCAATAATTTTTTCTTCTGCACCTAATTCACAATTTAACATAACATATGCATCAGTCATAAAATAGAGAAATATTGCTGATTATTTAAAGATGGAGAATTTTAGGCATAGCTACCATACAACGTTAACAAGATCTTTGAGATTACGTCTAGATTTTGGAAATTTAGTTTGTTTCGGATAACCAATACACAATACAGATGATGGAACTAAATCAGTTTGAAGAACATCCATGATTTTTTGTTCATCAAACATTCCAATCCAAATAGAGCTCAATCCCAAAGCCTGTGCAGCAAGTTGAGAATATCCTGCTGCAAGAGTGGCATCCTGAATTGCAAATTTTCGTAGAATGTAAGGAGGAAAATTAAATTTAACTCTAGAAGGGTTTTTGCAAAAAACCAAAACTACAGGTGCATCAACATATGATTGATGATTACATGCATCAACAAGTGATCTTCTCTTTTCAGGACTTTTAATGTAAAAGATTTCAAATCCTTGAAAATTTCCAGCAGTAGGAGCAGTATCAGCAGCTGCAATGATTTTGTCAATTTTTACAGTTTCGACAGGTTTATCAGAAAATTTTCTAGTGGAACGTCTTTTTTTCATTACTGCAAATAAATCAGTATCAACAACTTCAGTAGGTTCAGTTCTTAAAATAAAATCAAGCATTTGATTAGGAATCCCAGGATCAAATTCCTCAGGAGTTATTTGAGGAGAATATCCCTCAGGAGAAGCTAACTCATCGTCAGGGTGAAAATCCCTCATGAGGAGTATAGTATCTAATGAATATTAAACATTATTAGAAAAACAAATCATTCTGCTTCAAATTTATCGCAACCAGAAGTGCAGGGTTTATTCATTACCCCCTCACATACATCCAATTCATTATGCATGATCCGATGATGGCCACAAATTTTGCATTTTTCTCTAAAATGATTAATTAATTCAGCAACAGAAAGTTCAGACTGTTCAATTTTATTTTGAGTTTCATTCAATATGTAAAATAAGACATCGATTAGTTATTTTAAACATATGGGTATCAAAGATAAAATATCAAATAAAATAATAATTAAAATAAAAATAAACTAAGAAAGATTCTACCAGAAAGAACGGATTCTTTCTACGGTTCTGTATCTATCATGTAATAGGAATCCAGACATCAATCCCAATACTGCACCAAACAGTACATGCAATAATGCAGAATACCACAAAACAAATTCATTGTTTGCAATTAATTCTACCAAAGCTTCTCTTTCTTCGGGCATAATATTGAGTAATGATTCAGCTGAATTAAGTTCAGATTCTAGAATCGGCATCATAACCGCAGTATGCAGAGGTAAGAACGCTAAACTAAATACAATTGCACCAGTTACAGCACCAGTCAAAATTCCTTTAGGAACTGTGACTATTCTAAATGTTCTCCAATATGATGCTGCCACATTATAGCTGATACCAATTAATGCTGCAACTACCATGTGCATCATTAAACCAATTCCAACTGCAGCCATTCCTTCAACACCCATTGGAATTCCTATAGTTTTGTAAAAGGTTCCATGTGGAATATTTATCTGCTGATCAATTGAAAGGAATGATGAAAATAATGCACATCCTGCAACTAACCCAGCTCCAAAACCTACTTTTACAGTACCGAATAGACCTTCTGGATTTTTATTTCCGGAACTCATCATAGAATCTCAGAATTAGGTTATTTATTAAGGAATAACAAGATCCCCCATAGTGAAAAAAATAACAAATTTTTAGAATAAGTCAATAGAGATCAGCACAAAATCAAGTTTTACTGAGCAGTTATTAATAAAATCAGCAGTAATGGATCTCAATGATATTAGGAATTAGTTTGTTAGTGATAATATCAGTATTGTGTGTCACAATATTTTCAGATAATTCAATTAATGCAGAATCAGATTACAAGGCACCAATATGGGTAAATCTCATCGGAGATTGGTGGTTAAATGAGACAGTTACAGATTTGGAATTTTTTGAATTTATAGTATTTTTAACAGAAAAAGAAATAATCAAAGGTTCACAAAATGAAACAGTAGAAATTAGAATTTTGAATTCAGATTCAATATTGAATTCAAGTAGGGGAGAATTTACAGTACACTACATGAATATTGAAGATTATGGAGAAGGGCACTATCCAGGACGAATTTCTCCACCAGAACCACGTGGAAAAGACATAGAGCCAGAAAAAATTGAAGTGTGGTTACGTCAAAACCAATATTTTGAAAAACAGATAACATATCTAAATCAGCATATGAAATTATCAAATGACATAAAAATAGGACTTGGTGAATGTCAAGAAAAAAAAGCATTTTACAACGAGAATACAAAAATGATAGTAATATGTTATGAATTAATTTTTGACATTTATGATAAATTAAAAGAAGAATTCAAATCAAAAGGATTTACCGAAAAAGAAATTTCAAAAATCACACTAGATGTAATAGATTTCATATTTTATCATCAGATTAGTCATGCAATAATAGAAACTATCTCAAATGATAAAAATGTTAAAATTTTAAATCATGATGAATATTTTGTGGATGCATTATCAAACCATATCAAATCATTGATTCAAAAAGATAAAAAACAATATTCAGTTGAAAATATTGCTTTATGGTTTAAAATCATGCAGGAAACAGAAAATTTGAGAACATCACATATGTGGGACATACATTTACTTAATCTTGAAAGACTTTCAAAAATAGCATGTCAAGACTCTGCATTTAATTCAGATACAACAATTAATTATATTCAAAAAGGAATCTTAACAGAACAAGACATCATAGAATGTAAAAGTGAATTAGTAGAACAAAGACAAAAATTAGAAAAAATAAGCAATCAAATATTAAAATAACCTAATCATCATGAGGCAAAATTTTTTTATTTTTAATTTTTTCAAGAGTTTGATTAATTTCTTTTAAAGCCCATTCAATATCAGCAACATCATCTGAAGATAAAGATTTTTTCCAACTATCCAAAACAGTATGACCAATTTCTGAACAATTAGATAATAAATTCCAGTAAGGATGATGTTCTGCAGTGGCATGTGCTAATTCAGTCACATCATTAAGACCATTTTGAGCTCTAGCCAAGGAAGTAATTTTTGTACCAAATATTTTGATTATATCATAGTCAAGATCTTCTTCAATTTTCAGTCCAAGATCAGTTTCATATTTTTTGACTAATTCAGTCAAGTCATGATGAAATTTATCAAAAGTAGTCATAATCCCAATCTCATATGTTCAGCCAACATACATCGGTTAAAGACAACCAGTATTCCAGCTTTTCGAGCTAATTCCTCGGATTCAAAATCATGAATACCTTCTTGAAGCCATATTACTTTGGGTTTTTTCTCAATACAGTCACGAATGATAGAAGAAATTTGTTCTGAAGGTCTAAAGACATCAATGATATCAACAGGACCTTCAATTTCAGAGACATAGTCATAACAGGAAATATTCAAAATTTTTTCAGCATTAGGATTTACAGGAGTGACATCATAGCCATTATCAATCAAATATTTTGGAACATAGTGTGCTGCTTTTGATGAGTGTTTAGACATTCCAATTACAGCAACAGTTCGTAATGACAAAATATCAGTAATTTGGTGATCAGAAAAAGAATCTTGGTTCATAATACGTTATGATATACACTGCATATAATTTTTAAATTATGGCACTAGCAAAAAAAATACAAATACAATAAAAGGCAAGAAGAAACTAAAAGGGTATGACAAAATCAGTATTAGTTACAGGGGCAACTGGGTTTATTGGTTCAAGGTTAGTAGAAGAATTAATCAATAAAGAATATGATGTGACTAGTTTAATTCGCAAAGGAAAGAAAGGTAATTCAAAATCAAAAATTATCTATGGGGATTTAAATGATGAAAAAATAGATTTTAAAAATTTAGAGTTTGATTGTGTATTTCATCTTGCATCACATACACCGTTAGAAAAAAATAAAAAAATTTTAGAAAAAGTAAATTTAGATGGAACAAAAAAACTATTTAATGAAATCAAATCCAAAACAAAATCAATAATATATATTTCAGGATTAGGAGTATATGGAGAAACAAGAGAAACAATTGTTGATGAAAATCAAAATTACAACCCAAATACAGATTTTGTAAAAATTAGATTAGATGCAGAAAAATATCTAAAGGACAATTCAAATAAGCACAAAATAGATTTTGCAGTAGTCCATTTTGGAGATGTTTATGGACCAGATGGATGGTTTTACGATATGTTGGTAAAAAGATTAAAGAAAAAGACGTTTAGAATGCCTAAAGGTGGGAATTATTACAAGGGGTTTGTTCACGTGGAGGATGCAGTAGGAAGTATGATTGCAGTATTAGAGAGTAAATCATTTGGAGAATCATTTATTGTTGCAGATTCAATGCCAATAACGTTTAAGGAATTTTCAAATTTTACAGCAGATCAAATAGATGCAAAACATCCTGGAAGTGTTCCAATATTCTTAGCTAAAGCAGTATTAGGCGGAGATCTTATTAAATTACTAACCACATCAATGAAGGTTTCCAATAAAAAAATATCAAAAATATATGAATTCAAATATCCAAATTACAAGGAAGGCATAAAACAAGTCATAGCACAATTAAAGAAAAATGATAAACTCTAATTCAGATCAGAGAGTATTTTAATTCTAAAAAATTATAGACAGTATGGAAACAGAACCAAAAGACGTCATTGTTTTAGGTTCAATAAGACGAGGTAAGAAAAAATTTTCAAATATTCAAGATGAAACAAAAATTAGTTCAGAAGAATTAAATTCAATTTTAGAGGATCTAGAAAATAAAAAACTCATCGAAGTTGAAGAAAAGAAAGGCTGGTTTGGGAAAAAAATTGAACTAAAAATTACAGAAGAGGGTTCAAGTGAGTTGGATAGAAAAATCATAGAAATACAAGATAAATGGAAACAGATGCAGACAATTTATGAAAGCGGAGATAAACAAAAACTTCAACAAAAAATGGAAGAAAATAAATCAATTTTACCATCGATGATGTTTTTCGGAGTGATGGATATGATGATGTTTTCAATGATGTTTAGTATGATGGGAATTGGAATGTCAGACTATGTATCACAAGAGAATATGTCTGATGGAGGCATGGATGATGGAGGCATGGATGATGGAGGCATGGATGATGGAGGATTTGATTTTGATATCGGATTCTAAAGTATATGTTATACATGAATTAAAAATAATAGATAAATGATTTACAATTCATTTGAAGAGACAGGTTTACTTAGAGTTTTAAGATTTTTAAAAATTCACAATACCGAATATCTTTCAGGACAGGACCTTAGCGATGTACTAAGAATTAGCAGAGTTGCAGTTTGGAAACACATTAAAAAAATGCAAGCGTTGGGATACACAGTAGAGTCAAAACAAAAAGAAGGGTACAAACTTACAAAAAATTCAGATTTGTTATTACCATGGGAAATTATCTCAGGATTAGAGACTAAAGTTATAGGTCAAAAAACATATTATTTTGATTCCATAGATTCTACACAAAATCAAGCATTGAAAATGGCAAAAGAAGAAGAAAGTAACGGAACGGTGATAATTGCAGAAAAACAAACAGGAGGAAGAGGACGTTCAGGGAGAAAATGGATTTCACCAAAAGGAGGAATATGGTTTTCAATCATCCTACATCCAAAATTTGATATTTCAAATACAACATTATTTCCAATAGCAGCATCACTGGCATTATCATATGCAATAGAAAAAACATGTAAAATTTCAACAGAATTAAAATGGCCAAATGATTTGATGATAAAAGGGAAAAAAATTGCAGGGATGTTAGTTGATGCTTCATTTGAATCAAATAAAATTGAAAATTTAATTTTAGGTGTTGGAATTAATTTCAATGTAAACACAAATGAAATCAAAAAAGATTTAAAAAAAATACCAAAAAATTATGGTATAACGAGCCTAAATGAACAAAAAAACAAAAGTACACCAACAGAATTAATAAAATCATTCCTAGTAGAATTAGAAAAAATTTATGAAGAATTAAACAACAACCAAACAAAAAGAATTATTTCAGAGTGGACAAAGAGATCATCAACTATTGGGAAAAAAGTTGAAATCAACATTGATGATAAAATAACAAAGGGGGAAGCAATCAGGATAGATGATGATGGAGGATTAATGGTTAAAAATAAAGATAAAATAAACAAAGTTATTGCAGGCGATATAGTCCACTTATCAAAATAATTTATTTTTTAGTTTTAGGTTTAGTTTTAGGTTTAGTTTTAGGTTTAGTTTTAGGTTTAGTTTTAGGTTTAGTTTTAGGTTTAGTTTTAGGTTTAG
>CALCPD010000027.1 GCA_937897875.1 uncultured Nitrosopumilaceae archaeon | reverse complement strand
GACAAAGAAGAATCGTCTTCTCTTAGCATTTGATTTACAAAGCATCCAACACGACTCTCTGTAACATTCATCGATGAGCACACCCAAGATCCAGCAGAAACTCAGAGACACGCCGCACAAGCCCGGTGTCTACTTGATGCGGGACCGACTGGGGGGAATCATTTATCTGGGCAAAGCTCGCGACCTCAAAAAACGCGTCGGCAACTATTTCATGCCATCCCGCAAAATGCGGGCTGACCGCAAAACCCGCGCCCTCATTGACAGCATTGAGGACTTTGACATTCAAATCGTACGTAATGAGCAAGAAGCCCTCATTCTGGAAAGCAAGCTCATCAAGCAGTATCGCCCACGCTACAACGTCAGCTTGCGCGATGACAAACGCTTCTACATGGTGAAAGTTCAGCTCAAGAATCCTCTGCCTCGTTTCATGCTGACTCGCCTAAAAAAAGACGACGGCGCTCGCTACTTCGGCCCCTTTGTTCACTCCGTTGCCATCAAGGCAACCCTCGAATGGATTAACCGTGAATTTGGCCTCCGCACCTGCAGACCCCAGCATCCCGGCGAAAATGAATATCGCCACTGCCATGCTGATGTCATCCGCTCATGCAGTGCCCCCTGTGTGGGCAAGATCTCCGAGGAAGATTACCGCTCTCGTGTCATGGAGGCCGTCGCCCTGCTCGAGGGAAAAGGCAGAAAAGATCGTCTTCAAGGACTACGTGAACAAATGCAGCAGGCCTCAGAAAAGCTCCAGTTTGAAAAAGCGGCCCGCCTCCGTGACATCATCGACAACTTAGAAAAAACCCTCAGTCCAACGCGAAGTTTTGTCCGTAGTGGAGGTGCTGTGCCCAGCACGGTGAAACCCAGCGAAGACCTGGCAGAACTGCGAGAGGCCCTCAGCTTACCTGATCAACTCAACATCATGGAGTGCTTTGATATTTCTAATCATGGTGCGGAATTTGCAGTTGGTTCAATGTCTAGTTTTGTGGGAGGCATTCCAAATAAATCGGGATATAGAAAATTTAAAATTAAAACTATCCAAGGAAGAGATGATTTTGCAATGATTGGTGAGATTATTAAAAGACGTTACTATCGGTTATTGGAAGAGAATTCTGAATTACCTGATTTAATTCTAATTGATGGTGGCAAAGGACAATTAAATGCAGCTCTTAAATCCTTAGAGTCTCTTGGATTAAAATTACCTTGTGTTTCTTTAGCAAAAGCAAATGAAGAAGTGTATGTTCCAAAAACAAAAGATCCTATTGTAATTCCTAAACATAAAGAATCTTTGAAAATTTTACAATTTGCAAGAGATGAAACTCATAGATTTGGTGTTGCGTATAATAGAACGATACGTAAAAATAAAATAAAATAGAAAAAAGGAATTTTTTTTGGTTAGTTAACTGTAACACTACCGACCATCCAAGGATGGACCATACAGAAGTAATCATAGTTACCTGCATCATCAAATGTGAATGAATAATCCAGTCCTGCCATTAGTAAACTGCTGTCAAATACTCCAGATGGACCGTCTGCTGGACTTCCACCTGTAACTGTATGTGCTGCTGTGTCTACATTATCCCATAGTACTGTATCTCCTGTACTAATGGTGATGTCTTGTGGTAGGTAACATGCATTAGATGTTTCACATCCTGGTGCTCCACTTCCCATTGCAGTTTCCACGATATGTGTTTGTGGACCTGCACTAGCTGCTACTGCTGCTTCAGCTTGTATTGCTGCTGCTTCAGCTTGTATTGCTGCTGCTTTAGCATCTGCTGCTGCTTTAGCTTCAGCTGCTTTAGCATCTGCTGCTGCTTCAGCTGCTTTAGCATCTGCTGCTGCTTCAGCTCTTGCTTCTGCTGCTGCTTCAGCTCTTGCTTCTGCTGCTGCTTCAGCTCTTGCTTCTGCTGCTGCATCTGCTGCTGCTTTAGCTTCTGCTGCATCTGTATTTGCACTTGAACTCATTTGTTGGGTAGGTGCTGCTGGGGAATTATCTACTGAACTTCCCACTGCTGCAACTGCGACTCCAACTAATGCGATTGCAATAGAAAATACAATTGCTGCTTTGTCTATACTTGCCATAATTGATCCATTTCTAGATAGATAGTAAATAAATCTAATCGTTTGTTTTTAACTAATACTAACAAATTGACTCTAATGATTTACTTTAAACTCTGTTTTTGATAATTATTGAAATTTTTAGTGAATTTTTAATCATCTTTTGTAAATCTCATATGATCGCTGTAAATTAACATTAAGTGTTGTTAATCATATTCAACAAATACTGGTTTTATGATTTATCGAAGTAATGTATATTGTAATTACAATTAAGAGATCTCACCGAGTAACTCTCCGTTTTCGGTCTTAATCTCTTTGATTCAATATTTTTGTAGCTTTATTATTTTCTGAACTTATTATTTCAAATTCTACTTTTAATTTTCTTTGTTTAATGAATTTTTCAATAAATTTTATTTTATTTTTGATAAATTCATCGTGAACTGTGATTTCATTTTTTAATTGTTGATATATTATTTTTTCATCTAATTTTATTTTTACATGATCCTCATTTTTAATATTAAATGTTCCAATTCCCCAAAATAGTGCTACGTGTAATGCCACATATTTTGATTGGATAACTGTAATTTTATTTTTATACGCCTCTACATGTTTTCGATTTTGAGTAATTATTGATTCATTTGTTTTAATTACCCATGAAATATCTGTCAAACTCCCATCTAGATATAGAATATGTTCCAATTGTCAATCAAAAAATGGTCTTTTGTCTATATATTTCGAATACTCAATTTATGATCATAGTTTGAAAGACGTACATATGATCGAATCTCAGGCATTCTTTTCAAAAATGGTTGATGAATTGGTGGAATTTTCAGAATTTGATCCTGAATTATCTGATGGAATAAAATGGTTAGATGATCAGGCTCAAAAAAAAGGTATTACATTTTATGATATGGTTTTTGAAGTTTTGTACAAACATGATGTAAATTCTAAAGCAAAAGAATGGCTTAACACAAGAAATTAAAAATTATTTTCTCAAATCTAACGTTTTGTATTCACAACCTTGTGGTCCGCAATACTTTCCTACGTAAACTGCTTTTGGTCTGTATAGTGCTGTTTTTGGTGCTGCCTCTGCAAATTTTTCTTCAATTATGTGTGCAGCCCATCCTGCAACCCTTGAAATTGCAAAAATTGGGGTATTAAGATCAACTGGAATTTTTAACATGTAGTAAATTGATGCACTATACAAATCCACATTTGGATAGATGTCTTTTCCTTTTTGTAACTTCATTTCTGAAATTGTAGCTGTTTCTATTTTCTCTGTCATTTCAAACCATTGTTCCTTACTTTTAGCAGCTAATTTTCTTGATAATTCTTTTAGAACTTGAGCTCTAGGATCATATGTTTTGTAAACTGCATGACCCATTCCCATTATTTTTTCACCTTGAGTTAGTTTTTCTTTAATCCATGGTTCCACTTTACTAATATCTGAAATTTCTAATAACATTTTCATTACTTCTGTATTTGCCCCTCCGTGTAATTCCCCACTTAGTGCACCAATTGCTGCACTAGATGCTGAATACATATGTGCTCTTGTTGATGCAACTTGTCTTGCAGTAAATGTTGATGCATTAAACGTATGATCTGCATGAAGTATTAAACAGACATCAAATATTTTTTCAACTTCTGCATCTGGTTTCTCCCCTGACATCATATATAGAAAATTTGCAGCATGGCTTAATGATGCATCTGGGTCAATAATTTCTAAACCATTTCTAATTCTATGCCAACTTGCAATAATTGTTGGAACTTTTGCAACTAAATTTATTGCTTTTTCATAACTTGCATTCTTGTTAGAAAACTCTTCATCGTAATATCCTGCAAGTGCTGATACAAATGCTTGAAGCATATCCATAGGATCTGCATCTCCCCTCCAATTTCCCATATTTTTTTGCATTTGTTTTGGAATGTATCTTGCTTCTACCAATTTGGCATTAAATTCATTTAATTCCTGTTTGGTTGGCAATTTATCGTAAAGTAAAAGATAAGCCGTTTCTTCAAATGTTGAATTTTTTGTAAGGTCTAGGATATCAAATCCACGGTAAATTAATTTGCCCTTTTCTCCATCAATATTGGATATTTTTGTATCTGCAACTTCTATGCCTCGAAGTCCAATATTTTTTGTCTCCATATTGAGCCTATCAAAATTGTTCTATTATATTTTCTCTAAAATTGTGATAGTAAATTTAGTAATTAGTCTAATATGGCAACTTTTGCTCATAAATGAGAATTTCTAATCAAAAATTAATGAATACTGAAGAGCGTAAAAATCTACAACAATTAGATGAATTGGTGTTAAATGCTTCTCCTGAAGAATTACAAAAAATTCAGGAAATTGATTTTCAGACTCAACTTGATGGTGAATCTTTTTATCATATTTATGTAAATTCTGATTCTTTGATTCATCCTAATATTGAAACATCTTTTAGAAAATCTTAATTTTGTTTTCTTCATTTAAATGAGGGTATCTGTTATTTGGTAATGTATTGGTAGTTTCTAAAAATAAAATTATTAAGAAAACAGCAGCTAAAAAAGTAACTAAGAAAACAGCAGCTAAAAAAGTAACTAAGAAAACAGCAGCTAAAAAAGTAACTACATCTCAACGAACTAAAGTCATTTGTATCTCTCATAAGGAAGATTGTGATGGAATTAGTTCTGCTGCATTAATTCGCCAAGCATTTGGTGGTGATTCAATATTGGTAGATTACCCTGGTCAAATGGATGCCCTAAATCAAGTTGTATTGGATGAAAAATTGAAGACATTATTTATTTGTGATTTAGGTTTAAGTAAAAAAACACAAGATGAGTTTATTGATTTAATGACTAGACTACGAAAAAATAAAGTTTCAATAACTTACATTGATCATCATGATATTGATCCAACTGTTGTAACTGCTTTGGAAAAACTCAAAGTCAAAGTAATTCATGATATTAACGAATGTACTACTGTTCAAGTTTACAATGCATACAAATCAAAATTAAAAGATCATGCATCCTTTGTTGCAGCATGTGCTGCTATTACTGATTATATGCAAGATAGACCTTTGGGTTCTAAATTGCTTCAAATTTATGACCGACAATTTGCTTTGATTAGTGCAACTGTGATGACTTACAATATTGTTGGACATCAAAGAGAACCTGATTATTTACAATACTTGGTTGAAGAATTAGCTGATTCCAAATTCCCTCATGATATTCCAAATACTTTTGAATTTGCACAAATTCAAGTAGAAAAATTATCTCAAATAATTGCTAAAGTCAAAAAAGGTATGAAAACAATGAGTAATCTTGGACACATGGAAATTCTAGACTCTGGTGCAAGCGGTGCTGTAAATTTTGTGATGGGATTATCTGGAAAAGACGTTGGAGTTGCATACAAAGAAAGAATTGATCATGGAATCTATGCTGTTTCAGTTAGAGGTTCTGATAATTGTAAAGTTCACTTGGGTAGAATTGTTAATCTTTTGGCAACTAGTCTTGGTGGTTCAGGTGGTGGACATGACAAAGCATGTGGTGCTGTAGTTCCCAAACCAAAAATTAAGAAATTCATAACTGAATTAAATAAAAAAATTAAATAATAATTATAACTTATTTTATTATTCTGAAAATTCAATCACTGCATCAATTTCAGTCATTGAATTTAATGGTAAACATGCAACACCTACTGCAATTCTTGAGTGTTTTCCTTTATCTCCAAATATTTCAAAAAATAGATCTGAAGCTGCATTAATTACTTTAGGGTGTTGGTAAAATTCTGCATCTGAATTTACAAATCCCGACAATCTCACAATTCTGGTTACTTTGTCTAAATCTCCTAACTCCCTTTTCATTTGAGCTAATAGATTAATTGCACACATTCTTGCTGACTTTTGAGCTGTCTCTAAATTATCATCTGTCACTTTTCCTGTGAATAACACTTTGCCATTTTCCATTGGAATTTGACCTGAAATGAATAGTAAATTTCCTGTTTTTACTGCAGGAATGTATGATCCTGCTGGGGTGGGTGGATTAGGTAATGTGATTTCTAATGATTTAATTTTTTCTTCAATCAATAATCTGATGTTTTTTGAGCCTGATTTTAATTTTTACTTATTTTGATGTGTACTTTTTCTCCTTTGTTGGAGTTATTTTGATACACTGTTCTTGTTTTGTAACCTTGTTTTTGCAAATATCCATCTAAGATTGATGCCCATGGTAATGAATGTCCGCTATTTAGCTTTGAATCTATTGTAATGTTCTTAGTGTTTGCTTCAAAATTTACATGTCCTGAACATGTAATTTGTACGATGGCATCAATTATTTCAATCATGTCATCCAATGATTTTGATTTTAGATTAATTCCACTTTTTTCTAATAATTTTATCATATCTAATTCGGGTTTTTTTGATATGATTGTAGAATTTAGAATGTGCATTAATCCTAATTCGTTGATGATTTTAATAATTTTATATATTTCATGAGCTTCTGCTTTTGTCATATCTGCAACAACTTTGGTTTTAATTGAATTTTTCCAAATATTTGCAAATATTTTTTCTTGATTAATTCCTAAAATTTCTGTTGATGAAAAAATTGCTCCCTTGCCATCATTGTTATTCACCATCAATAATTCGGTTTCATCAAAAATGAAACAATTTTGAACAATATCTGACGTTTTAATTTCTATCCCGTCTGGCATTGCCCTATATGATTCTGAACAAATTTGTGATGTTGGAATAATTATTTTAACATCTAAATTTCTTCTTACTACTCCCAATAACTGTTCTTTACATTCTGCTAGTAATCCTAATCCTCCCTGATCAGTCATTACTTTGATTGATGATTTTGAACCTTCAATCATCGTTTGAAGTTGAGTTAATACTTTATTTGCACTAATGTGAAAATATCTTTTTTCTTCAGAACCTCTTGATTTTCGACTCTCTTCACTTGCTTTTTTTAAATTTGATACTAATGTGTTCATGGCATTTACTTTGTTAATTTGTTCATGAATTGCTCCATCAAATGCATCTTCTGGAGAAATTGCAGTACACATGATTGGTTTACTTTTTGAAATGATTACTAGTTTTTTCTTTTCTAATTTTAGTAATGTTGGATAAATTTTTGTTCGAGGTATTTCTGAGTAATATGCTAATTCACTTGCTGATATTGTGCCTTTTGAAATCAATGCAACGTATGCCTGAGCTTCATATTTACTGAGCCCAAATTCTTCTAAACTTACTGTTAATACCTGATCATTTCCCATGTTTTTACTAGATTTGTTATTAGGTAAAATTGAGAGCTAAATTCCTTTACACAAATGCTCAAAAAAAATCAAAATTGTATCTCTTGATTGGTGTCACTGTGGTTACGAAAATTCCTGTTACACTGTCCTCAAATACAAAATCTCTTTTACAATATAGTATGTTAGTAAATTATAGTATAGATACAATCGACTCCTCAAATGCTTCTCATTCTGTCACTTTAGTTCCTAGATTGGATTATTCTGTTAATTTACTTGAAAATATTATTGGTGCTCTTCAAGAGAAAAGAATTGAATTAAAAAATACAAATCAATATCTTGTTGTAGATTTTGATAAGGATGACCAATCTCATATTAAAAATATTGAATTAGAGCATCTGGTGGTTTATTCTTTAGAAATATTAATTAAAATTAAAAATCAAATTGGATCTATTTCTGGAATTAATAGTATTCCTGAAATTCTACCTTCGTCAATTCCTATGATTCGAATAATTAGTGCTAAATTATTTGTCGTTTTTCCTACCTATAGTCAACAATTATCTGAGTTATCTGTACACCTTGGTAGTATTGTGTTGGATTCTGCTGCTTTAACTATGGCTCGTTTTGATTTTAGTAAATCTAATCACATATCTGCAAAATTACTTGATGAAGTAAAATTGATGGCTGAATCTAAATTAAGTAAGCAGTACCCTCTTGTTGATTTTTTTAAATTATTCAATGTTTAATGATGATTAATTCAAAACGTGATTTTTTAAAAGATATTGACCGTATTCGCTCTCTTTCTTCAGTCATTGACAAAAAACTTTCTGAAATAAAGCCATCTGATAGTGATAAAATTGACAAATTAACTTTAGATGAATTACAGGATTTAGATAAAATTGCTGGGATTGCTGATTTTATGCTCACAAAATATGCTGATAAAAAAGAAATGTGTTCAATTTTAAAGAATTTTACTAGTGTAATTACTGACACTGCTTCCTCCATGGGTAATTTGGATGATGAAATATCTGAACTAATCTTATCTGCTGAAGATTCTATCAATAAAGTGAAGGATTTACATGCTCAAATTGAGAATAAATCCGATTTTAAAAAAAAATATGCTGATGGTCCTGAATATGATCGTGCCCAAACAAGTTCAATTAATTTAACCAATTTTGTGACAGAGATTAACACAGTAGGATACCAACAAAATTCTTCAGGACATAATACAAGGTAAATGATATGAGTCTAGCACCACAAGAATTAGAAAACACTGCAAGCAAATATGCTTCTGAAGCAATCAAGTTTGATTCTCAAGGTGCACGTGGAATGGCTATTACTCATTACCAACATGCAATTGATTCCCTTGTAAAATTATTACAATTATATCCAAACAGTAAACTAAATGAAATTTACAAACAAAGATGCAATTCTTACCATGATAGAATCGGTGCATTACAACAATCTCATGGTGTGGAGCCTGCAGTAGATCCAAAAGCCTCCGAGTCTGAACAAAAAGCATCAGTAAAAAGACAAGAGAATGAAAATGATTTTGAAGACCTTGTAATGAAAGAAAAACCTGATGTAACTTGGGAACAAGTTATTGGATTAGATGAAGCAAAAAGTGCATTACGTGAATCTATTGTTTATCCAACTAAACGACCTGACTTATTTCCACTTGGTTGGCCTAAAGGAATGCTACTGTATGGTCCACCGGGAACTGGAAAAACTATGTTGGCAGCTGCAACTGCAAATGAAATGGATGGTTATTTCATTAATGTTGATGCATCTTCTTTAATGAGTAAATGGTTAGGTGAAGCAGAAAAAAATGTTTCAAAATTATTTGCTATGGCAAGACAATATGCTGAGAAAGAAGGTAAACCTGTAATTTTATTTGTTGATGAAGTTGATTCTCTACTTGGTGCTAGAAGTAGTGAAGTCGGCGGTGAAGTTAGAACTAAAAATCAATTCCTCACTGAAATGGATGGTGTAAATGGAAAAGGAAAACAATTGATGCTATATGTAATTGGTGCAACCAATAAACCTTGGAGTCTTGATGCTCCTTTCCTAAGAAGATTCCAAAAAAGAATTTATGTTAACCTTCCAACACAAGCTGCCAGAGAAAATTTATTTGAACAATATACTGCAAAACTAAATAAAAATTTCAGTATAAGTAATGCTCAATTGGCAAAATTATTTGACGGATATAGTGCAAGTGATATTAAAGATGTATGTCAAGCAGCACAAATTAAAACTGTCCATGAAATTTTTGATTCTCCTGATTATCACGAACCTATTGAAGGTGAGGATCCAATTCAACCTAGGGATCTAACTACTGATGATTTCAAGAATATAATGTCTAGACGAAAACCTAGTGTTTCCCTTGAAATGATTCGTGCATATCATAAATGGAGTGAAGAATTCCAAGCACTTTGATGGTTTAGTGCTATAATTGCGATCATTTTCAAAATATATTTTTTCACATAAAACTTAAATTCACTTTGATTCGGACTTTACGAGGGTCACAATTACTACAAAGAAATCAAATCACGCAAAAAAGTTTGGAAAGCTAATTTTCGATGATGGTACTGTAATTAATGGTGAAGGATTTGGTTATTCTACAACAACTTTTGGCGAAATTGTATTCAATACTGGCATGGTTGGTTATACCGAAGCTCTAACAGATCCATCGTATAATGGTCAATTATTGACTTTAACCTATCCTTTAGTTGGAAATTATGGAGTTCCTGACCCATCCATTAAAGATGAAGATGGAATTTCTAAATATTTTGAATCTAGTAAAATTCAGATTCGTGGATTGGTAGTTCATGAATTGTCTTTAACTGCAAGTCATTGGAATCTTTCTATGACTTTGGATGAATGGATGTATAATGAAAAAGTTCCTGGGATTTCTGGAATTGATACTCGTGCATTAACTATGAAATTACGAAATAGTGGCGTGATGATGGCTGCATTGGTTGTATCTGATTCTGAAATTGATGTTGATGAAATTAAAAAACAACTCAAATCTGCTACTCACTATGATTCTGAACAATTTATGGATGTTGTATCTACAAAGAGTGAAAAAATTTATGGCAACGATGAAAAAACTGTAGTTGTAATTGATACTGGTGCTAAAAATGCAATACTGAGAAATATTCGGGAAATTGGATATAGGGCAATTTTAGTTCCTTGGAATACTTCTTATGAAAAAATAATGTCATACAACCCAAAAGGTGTTGTACTGAGCAGCGGTCCTGGTGATCCTCAAAAATGTCCTGATACAATTATTGTTGCAAAAAAATTAATTGAAAATAATATCCCTACATTGGGCATTTGTTTAGGTGCACAAATTATTGGAATTGCTGGAAATACTGATACTTACAAACTAAAGTATGGTCATAGAGGACAAAACAAGCCTTGTGTAAATCTTGAAAATAATCAAGTGTATGTAACTAGTCAAAATCATGGTTATGGTATAACTCCTGAATCTCTTGCAAAATCTGATTTTGATTTGTGGTTTGCAAATGCAGATGATAAGACAGTTGAAGGAATTAAACATAAAAAACAAAATTGTGTTGCAGTACAATTCCATCCTGAAGCTGCACCTGGTCCTAATGATTGCAAATTTATTTTTGAAGAATTACAAAATTTAATGGAGTCTGAAAAAAATGCCTAAGAATGAATCTTTGAAAAAAATCCTTGTATTGGGAAGTGGTGCGATAAAGATTGGTGAAGCTGGTGAGTTTGATTATTCTGGAAGTCAATGTCTTAAAGCAATTCATGAAGATGGACTCAAAAGTGTTTTAATTAATCCAAACATTGCAACAATTCAAACTGATACTAGATTTGCAGACCAAGTGTATCTATTACCTGTAACCCCAACATATGTTGAATCTATTATAGAAAAAGAAAGACCTGATGGAATCATGTTGGCTTATGGTGGTCAGACTGCACTCAATTGTGGCGTCAAACTTGAGGATGCTGGAATTCTCAAAAAATATGACGTTAATGTTCTTGGAACTCAAGTTCAGGGAATTAAAAATACTGAAGACAGACAGCTTTTCAAGGATCAAATGAAGGCTGCAGGAGTTCCTGTGCTCAAAAGTAAGACTGTAACAAACTTTGATGATGCAAAAAAGGCTGCAGAAGAACTATGTTATCCTGTGATAATTCGTGTGGCTTACACCCTTGGTGGACGTGGGGGTGGAATTGCACATAATGAAATTGAACTTCATGAAATTGTTGAACGTGGTGTAAAGGCCAGTCTTGTTGGCCAAGTATTAATTGAAGAATACATTGGACATTGGAAACAAATCGAATATGAAGTCATGCAAGACTATGATGGGAATAATGTAATCGTATGTAATATGGAAAATGTTCTTTCTATGAAAGTTCATACTGGTGATAATATTGTAGTTGCTCCTTCACAAACAATTGATAATCATGAATATCATATGTTACGTACAGCTGCATTACGTGCAACAAAACATGTTGGTATAGTGGGCGAATGTAATATTCAATATGCTCTTGATTCCGATTCTGATAGATATGTTGCAATTGAAATCAATCCTAGACTTTCTCGTTCATCTGCACTTGCAAGTAAAGCTACTGGCTATCCGTTAGCTTACATGTCTGCAAAAATTGGATTGGGTTATAATTTATCTGAACTTGTAAATAGTATTACTAAAAGTACTACTGCTTGTTTTGAACCATCTCTTGATTACATAGTATGTAAGCACCCAAGATGGGACTTTTCAAAATTTGAACTTGCAAACCGTAAACTCGGAGTTACAATGAAATCTGTTGGTGAAGTTATGGCTGTTGGTAGAACGTTTGAAGAATCTTTACAAAAAGCAATCAGAATGCTTGACATTGGAAATGATGGTCTTGTATTGAATCGTACAAATGGAAAAAAATACACTGAAGAGGAAATTGAATACCAACTTTCACACCATGATGATCAAATTTTGTATAATGTTGCAATTGCACTAAAAATGGGAATTTCAGTTAATAGAATTTACAAACTATCTGCAATTGATCCTTGGTTTATTGAAAAAATACAAAATATTGTAGATACTGAGGTCAAACTTCAAGAATCTGAACTTAACGAATCTATGATGTGGGAAGCAAAGAAAATGGGGTTTTCAGACAAACAAATTGCCAAATCGAAGAACAAAGAACCTGACGAAATCCGTCAAACACGTAAGAAATTAGGAGTAATTCCATCCGTTAAACAGATTGATACTTTGGCTGCAGAATGGCCTGCTGTTACAAATTACCTATATCTCACTTATGGTGGTAATTCTAATGATATCTCAGTTCCTGTAGATGAGAAAGGAATAATCGTTGTTGGGGCTGGTCCATATAGAATTGGAAGTAGTGTTGAATTTGATTGGGGTACGGTGAACATGGTATGGGGATTACAAGAAAATGGGGAGAAACATATTTCCGTAGTCAATTGTAATCCTGAAACTGTTTCAACTGATTATGATATTTGTACAAGATTATACTTTGAAGAACTAACTCAAGAACGTCTTCTTGACATTACTGAATTTGAAAATCCAAAAGGTGTGATTACTTGTGTTGGAGGTCAAACTGCAAATAATTTAACTCCTGGTCTTGCGCAACGTGGAATAAACATACTGGGAACCAGTGCAATAGATGTTGATAGGGCAGAAGACCGTTCTAAATTCAGTGCTGAACTTGACAAACTACACATACAACAACCAAAATGGCAAGCATTTTCAAATCTTAATGAAGCAAAAAGTTTTGCACAAGAAGTTGAATTCCCAGTAATTGTTAGACCTTCTTATGTTTTGTCTGGAGCTGCAATGAAAGTTGTTTGGTCTCAAGATGAACTTAAAACATACGTCAAAGAAGCAACAGATGTTTCTCCTGATCATCCTGTTGTAATATCAAAATTCATGTTAAATTCTCTTGAAGTTGATGTTGATGGAATTAGTAATGGAAAAGAGGTAGTTATTGGTGCAATAGTTGAACACATTGACTCAGCTGGTGTTCATTCTGGTGATGCAATGATGTGTATTCCTCCCTGGAGATTAAACAACAAAATTATTGAAACAATTAACGAATATACTAAAAAAATTGCATTAACATTTAATGTAAAGGGACCGTTTAACTTACAATTTCTAATACATGATGATCATGTCTATGTTATTGAGCTTAACATCAGAGCTTCTAGGTCTATGCCATTTGTCTCAAAACTGGTCAAAACAAACTTGATTTCATTAGCATCAAAGGCTATTTTGGACAAACCTTTGCCTAAAATACCTGAAAATAAATGGCAAAAGATCACCAACTATGGAATTAAAGTACCTCAATTTTCATTCATGCAATTAGACGGTGCAGATATTGCATTAGGTGTTGAAATGCAATCTACTGGAGAAGCTGCTTGTTTTGGTGATAGTTTCTATGATGCATTGTCAAAAGGTCTGACTTCAGTTGGATACAATCTCCCTAAAAAAGGAACTGCACTCGTAACTGTTGGAGGTGCAACAAATAAAGAAAAACTTTTGCCTAGTATTGCAAAACTCAAACAGTTAGGATTCAAAATTTTAGCAACAGAACATACTGCTGAATTTTTTGAAGAAAAACTTGGTGATATTGAAATTGTACACAAGATTTCAGAACCAGAAAGAAAACCAAACATATCTGATTTACTTTATGAGAAAAAGATAGACTTCATCATAAATATTCCAAGTACATTATCTTTGGAAAAATATGTTGGAATGCTTGATGATGAATATCAGATACGACGAAAATCCTTGGAATTGGGAATTCCTGTTTTGACAACTCTTGAGTTGGCAGATTCTTTTGTTAAAACTTTGGAATGGCTTAAAGATAACAAACCTACAATAGATCCAATTAGTCCTTACGACAAGTATGAATAACTTTTTAAAAGTTTAAGAAAGTTGTTTTAAAATTTTTTAAAAGATCAAGGTTATACAAGTGTAAATTATGAATAAATTATTGAATAAAGAACCTGATCGAATTGAACAATTAGTTTCTGAAAAACGTGTCAAACTACATCTTTTTGAGCCTAGTCAAAGAAAAATTTGGACCGTAGTTGGAAAAACTGAAGAACACTGGGTAGACCCTGATGGTTGTTTTTGTTCTTGTCCTGGATTTTATTTTGGTTCTATTAATGGTAAGACTTCTTGTTACCATTTAGATTCTATTCAATATGCAAAAAATGAAAATAAATTTGAAACAATTATTTTCTCTGATGATGAATTTTCTGATTTTTTATCTGGTTTGATTTCTGATTTATGATAATTAGTTATTAGAATGTATTATTAAGTAGAAATTTAATTCATTATCATGGATGATGAAAAACTAAATTTAGAAATTGAAAAAATTGCTAATCTTATGGTTCATGATGATATATCTTCAGATGAACAAGATGTAACAAAATTAGAAAAATATAAGGATCAAATTAAAATTGATTGCGATCTTAATGATGAGGAAGCTATGAAATTAGTTTATGAAACATTGGTATATAGAAAATTAAAAAGTTCAGATTCTAGTGATATGTTAGAAAAAGGCACCGATTTTGGTGCTGGATTTAGTTGACGAATTATAACTGAACTGTATCTATATCGTCTTTTGAAACTCCTTTCCAAAGACCCACCATTCCTTCTGGTTCCACTTCATCAACTTTAGTAATTTGTTGAATCTTTATGTGATCTGGATTTGGTGGCATCCACAACATTGCCATGTAGTCTCCAACATTTCCAACTTTTGTTGGTAATGCCATTATGACTTTTTCATTTGTGAATCCTTTTGTGATTAGAGCATTCATTGCTTTTTCTTTTAGATCCATTCTTCCATGTAGGAACAAATAGACATCTTTTTGAGTATCAATTTCTGCCATAATCATCCTGATTTGCCAAAGTTATTCAATCTTTCTAGATCTTTGACCGCCCAAAAAGGGTTAAATTAGAATACAAAAAATTTCAACTATGAAAATATTTACTGTTGGTAGTAAATCCTTTGTAACTAGTTTCCAATTGGCAGGAATTCCTGGTATAATCTCTGAAACTCCTGACAAAGCTTTAGCTGAAATTACAACATTGACTGATGATGCCGATGTTGGATTAGTTTTAGTCAGTGATGATATTACTGAAGCAATTAACGATGAATTGACTGCTCTTAGAGCCAAAAAATCAACTCTGGTTTTTGCATTACCTGCAACTGGAAGTGAAAAAACAGAAGTTGATTATAGAGTAATGCTCAAAAAGATTCTTGGTGTCTAGATCTAAAAAAGTTAAACACACTCACGCAGAACTTACATTTTTTCAGTCAATTTTCAACAAATTTTATCCATTTTTAAAAAATGGGTTTTATTTTGTTATAAGATTGAATTTGTTTTCAATTAATTGATCCTCATAACAATGATTTCTTAAAAAATAAAAAAATAGAAAAATGATTCTGTTAAGATAACTTAACAGATTTTACTTTTTTACTAATTCCGTAAAACATCATTGCAGGTGCTGCA
>CALCPD010000026.1 GCA_937897875.1 uncultured Nitrosopumilaceae archaeon | reverse complement strand
AAAGAACATAAAGTAAAATATGAAATTGTACCCGGAATTACATCTGGAATTGGTTCTGCAACATATGCTGGAATTCCTTTAACTCATAGAAAATTTGCATCATCAGTTGTTTTTGTTACAGGGCATGAAGATCCTGAAAAGAAACAAGAAATTGTTAAATGGAAAAATCTTGCAAAATCTGTAGATACAATTGTAATCATGATGGGCTTATCTAGAATTGATGTAATTTGTAAGCAGCTGATAGCAGGTGGAATGGATAAAAAAACTCCTGTTGCTGTTATTCAAAATGGAACAACTCCTCAACAAAAAATGATTAAAGGTAATGTTACAAATATTGCAAAAAAAGTTAAAGAAAATAAAATAATTCCACCTACAAATATCATTATTGGTAAGGTAGTTGATTTATCTGATGTTATTGGGTGGAAATAATGCTTAGTGGTAAAAATATTGCAATTACCCGTTCAAAAGACGATGCTTCAGAATTTATTTCACTTGCAAAAGAAAATGATGCAACTCCAATTGCACTTCCTACAATTGAATTAGTTAGTAAAGGTGAAAAAATTGTTGATGAATTTTTAGAGTCTGTTAGTAAATACAATCCTGATTATTCTGTTTTTATGAGCTCAAAAGCTGTCAAATTATTATTTGATACTGCAAAACAATTAGGAAAACTTGAAAAATTACAATTAGCAGTTGCAAACACCACTGTCATGTCTGTAGGACCTAAAACTTCTCTTACTCTTGAGGCTGAAGGAATTAAAGTCAATCATCAACCAACAACTTATTCTTCAGTTGGTGTTGGTGAAGAATTTACTAAACTTAATGCAGTCGGAAAAAAAGTTATTGTTCCTCGTAGTGGAGCTTCTACTCCTTTTCTAAAAGAACTACTTTCTAAAATTGGAATTGATGTTTTAGAAATTCATCTGTATGATGTTTGTGCTTTTAGAGATACAACTCAATGGAATGGATTTAGGGAATTATTTTCTCAAAATAAAGTTGATGGTGTTGTATTTACTAGTGCATCATCTGTTAGGGGTTTTTTTGAAATAATGTCTAAAGATTATGCTGAAAATGTATTGCTTGACAACCTTGCAAAATTATCTGTTGTTTCCATTGGTCCATTTACTTCAGATGAGTTAAAGAAATTTAATGTAAAAAATACTGTTGCAGAAGTTCATACTGTTGCAGGTGCATTTGATGCCATGAAGACTACTTTAACTACGATCTAGTCTAAATTTAGCTTAAGCTATTTAGCTCTACCTATTTTTCCTCATGTATTAATAGTATAACGCAGTTATGTCAATCATGGCAACTGAGAACCTGGATATTGATTATACAAAATATGATTTTAAAGATTCTACAGAAATGTATGTTCATCTTAGTAAGAAAGGACTCTCTAAGGAAACTGTAATTGAAATTAGTAAAATGAAAAAAGAACCACAATGGATGCTTGATTTTAGATTACGTTCTTTTGAAATCTTTATGAAAAAACCAATGCCAACTTGGGGTGGTGATCTCAGTACTATTGATTTCCAAAATATTTACTATTATGCTAAAGCATCTGATAAAACAGAAAAAAATTGGGATGATGTTCCAGATAATGTCAAAAAAACTTTTGACAAACTTGGTATTCCTGAAGCTGAAAAGAAATTTTTGGCAGGTGTTGGTGCACAATACGAATCTGAAGTTGTTTATCACAGTTTAAGAGAAGATTTAGCAAAACAAGGTGTTTTGTTCTTAGATACAGATCAAGCTTTAATTGATCATCCTGAATTATTCAAAAAATACTTTGGTAAAATTATTCCTCCAGAGGATAACAAATTTGCAGCATTAAACAGTGCAGTATGGAGTGGCGGTTCATTCATCTATGTTCCACCGGGTGTACATATTGACATGCCTTTACAAGCTTACTTTAGAATTAATGCTGAAAATATAGGTCAATTTGAAAGAACATTAATCATTGTTGATGAAGGTGCAGAAGTACATTACATCGAAGGTTGTACTGCTCCTGTTTATTCTTCTGAATCCCTTCATTCTGCTGTTGTAGAATTGGTTGCACACAAAGATGCAAAATTAAGATACACTACAATTCAAAATTGGAGTTCTGATGTTTACAACCTTGTAACAAAACGTGCTTATGCATATGAAGGTGCAACCGTTGAATGGATTGATGGAAACATTGGAAGTAAATTAACCATGAAATATCCTGGTGTTTATCTTATGGGCGAAAGAGCATATGGTGAAACACTATCTATTGCATTTGCAGGTAAAGGACAACATCAAGATACTGGTGCAAAAATGGTACATCTTGCCCCAAATACAACTTCAAAAGTTACATCCAAATCTGTTAGTAGAATGGATGGACGTTCAACTTATCGGGGAATGTTAAATGTTGCAAAAGGTGCTACAAATGTAAAATCTACTGTTAGATGTGATGCTTTATTGTTAGATGATACTTCAAAAACTGATACATATCCATACATGGTAATTGATCAAGAAGATGCAACAATCACTCACGAAGCTACAGTTGGAAAAATTGGAGATGATCAAATTTTCTATCTTATGTCTAGAGGATTTAGTGAAGAAGATGCATTGTCTCTAATCGTTAATGGATTTATGGAACCATTTACAAAAGAACTCCCAATGGAATATGCAGTTGAATTAAACAGACTCATTAAATTAGAAATGGATGACTCTGTGGGATAATATCCCAACCTATGTTTGATTAATCATGTCTCAAGAAATTCTTTCAAAATTAAATACTGCTCATATTGATGAGATTTCTTCATCTAGAAATGAGCCTGAATGGCTTAAAGATTATCGTAAGAATTCATTATCTGTTTATGAGGATCTTCCGATAGAAACTTCTCCCTTATACAATAAATACACTGATGCCAAAAAAATGGATCCTGAAAAAGTATCTCTTTCTACAACAACAACTGAAACAATTCCATCTTTTCTTCAAAAAAGATTAGGTGAACTAGAAAATGAAATTTGTATAATTCAGATTGGCACAAATATCCACAGAATCAATTTACCTGATGAATTAAAATCTAAAGGACTTGTAATCTCTTCAATCTCTGATGCAATTCAAAATAATCCTGAATTAGTAAAAAAAGCATTGGAAGCATCAAATTCTAAAGATGATAGATTCACTGCTTTGAATAATGCTGCTTTTAATTCTGGAATATTCATACACATACCACGTAATTTAATTTTAGAACAAACAATCCACTTTTTGACTTGCTTATCTGAAGATGGACATTCTACAATATCTAGAAATATAATTTTTGCAGATGAAAGCAGTAAATCTACCATTGTTCAAGAATTATACTCTCCAAATATTCAAACTCAACAAGCATACCTTGAATTAATGAATACTAATGTTGGTGCTAATGCTCAATTGGATGTAACTACTTTACAGATGCTCGATCAAAATGCTGTTACTTTCTCAACTAAACGTACTGACTTAGGACAAGATGCAAAAGTAAATTGGTATTCTGGATTATTTGGTTCCATGTTGTCTCGATATAAAATTGAATATTTTCTTAATGGCACTGGTGCATCATCAAATGATTCTGAAGTAATTTTTGGAAATAATGAACAATCATTTGATATTCAAACTAACGTAAATCATGAAAGTCCATCCACTGAAGGACGTGTAGTTGAAAAATCTATTCTTAGAAATAAATCTAAATCTCTTTTCAAGGGTATGATTAGAATTAAAGAAAATGCTTCTAAATCAAATTCTTTCTTATCTGGACGTTCAATTCTTTTAGATAAAGATGCTAAATCTGATGCAATTCCTGGATTGGAGATATTTACTAATGATGTAAAGGCAACTCACTCAGCATCTGTTGCACAAATTGATGAAGAGCAAATTTTCTATCTAAAAACTAGGTGTTTAAGTCATGAAGAAGCTGAAAGAACTATTGTTGAAGGTTTCTTAGAACCACTTTCAAGAAAGATGTCTTTCCAAGTTAGAGCCTGGATTGCATATCTCATTGAATCAAAATGGGATAATCGCGAACTCAGTATAAATACAGATGAAGAACTAGCAAAGTTTGTTGAAATTGAAGAAACCCGTTATGATGAAAATTCTGAAATCGAACAACACTACAAGTATAGGTGATTCTTTTGTCTGAATGGATTAAGGCATGCAGTTTGGATCAAGTAAAGAAAGGTGAGCTTTTTGGATTTGTTAAAGATGGTAGAAAATTATTGATAGCAAATATTGATGATACAATTCATGCAACTGACTTAATTTGTACTCATGCAGATGCAGATCTTTCTACTGGTTTTCTTAGTGAAGAAGGTGTTAGATGCCCATTACATCTTTCTGTTTTTAATCTCGTTAATGGTAAACCCAATAATCTACCTGCTGAAACTGCTCTTAATGTGTATCCAGTAAAAATTGATAATAACGAAATCTTTGTGGAGGTCTAAAAATTGCAAAGTACTGAATCCTCTTTTGAAAATCTTAGAAATGATTTTCCTATCTTAAAAAGAACTGTTAGAGATAACAAACGTCTTGTTTACTTAGATAATGCATCAACAACTCAAAAACCAAATCAAGTAATTGATGCTATTACTGATTATTATCAAAATCATAATGCAAATATTCATCGTGCAGTTTATGCTCTTGCTGAAGAATCTACTGAGGCATATGAAGCTGCCAGAGATAAAATTGCAAATTTTGTAAATGTCAAAAATCGACAAGAATTAATTTTTGTTAGAGGAACAACTGAAGCAATTAATTTAGTTGCATATGCATGGGGAAGACCTCATATCAATGAAGGTGACATAATTGTAACTACTGAATATGAACATCATAGTAACATTGTACCTTGGCAATTACTTACACAAGAAAAACGTGCAAAATTAGAATATATTGGAATGAACGATGATGGAGAATTAAATTTAGATGATCTTGATAAATATCTTGCAACTGGAAAAGTCAAACTTGTAACTTTCAGTTTAATGTCTAATGTTCTTGGAACCATTACTGATGCTGAAAAAATTATTGCAAAATGTAAGGCTGCAGGAGTTCTTACTTTGATAGATGGTGCCCAGGCAGTACCCCACATGAAAGTTGATCTTGATACCCTTGGATGTGATTTCTTTGCATTTTCTGGGCATAAAATGTTGGCTCCAACTGGAATTGGTATTTTGTGGGTTAGGAAATCTGTATTACAAACAATGAGCCCATTTCATGGTGGAGGCGATATGATTCGTGAAGTTCACAAGTATGAAACAACTTGGAATGATTTACCTTACAAATTTGAGGCAGGTACGCCAAACATTGCAGATGTTATAGGATTTGGAGCTGCAATTGACTATCTTACAAAAATTGGAATGGATAATGTTAGACAACATGAAATTGAATTAACTACATATGCTATGGAGAAATTTGCAAAAATCCCTGGACTTCAAATCTATGGAACTAAAGATATTACAAAACGTGGTGGTGTTATTTCATTTAATTTTGCAGATGTGCATCCTCACGATGTTGCTGATATTATTGATAAGGAAGGAATTTCATTACGTTCTGGTCATCATTGTGCTCAAGTATTAATGGAACGCCTTAATGTTGCAGCTACGTCTAGAGCTAGTTTCTATATTTATAATACAAAAAAAGATGTTGATGCTTTAATCGATTCATTAAATATAGTGGCCAAGGTGTTTAAGTTATGAGTAGTGGGACCGACATCTATCATGAAATGATAGTTGATTATTCTAGAAACCCAATTAATTATGGTGAAATTGAAGATCATGATGTCACATTTCATGATTCCAATCCTTTGTGTGGGGATAGTATTGATATTGATATGAAAATCGATGATCATAAAGTAACCGATATTAAATTTCATGGAAAGGGCTGCGCAATTTGTATGGCTTGCACTTCAGTTCTAACTGAAATCACCAAAGGAAAATCCCTTGACGATGTTAAGAAAATCGAAAAGAATGATATCTTAAGTGAATTAGGTCTTGAACATTTACAGGCTGTTAGAATAAAATGTGCTTTGTTATCTCTTAAGGTTTTGAAATCTGCATTGTATACCTATCTTGGCTCTCATCTTGAAAATACTGAGGGTATAGATAAGCTAAAAACAGAGGCAGAGAATCTGTATTAGTATGAGTGATTTTACACCATCTATTCCTCTTGAATTACAAATTAGAAAAATAATTTTTGAAAAATTTAATGATGTCAATACAAAATTTACTAATGATGATATTTTTGAAATTTTAAAATCTGAAGGTGACATCGATCCTTCTTGGATAATTGATGATACTGAATCTTTATTCAACGACATATGTGAGTCGGGTTTAGTGAGAAGTATTGCCCAAAATTTTACAACTATATTTTTAAAATTATTTGATCCTGTTGAGAAATTCCAATGTAATTCTTGTAATCATGATATTTTTCTTGGAACCTCTGAAGAACGAATTTGTCCAAACTCCTCGTGTAAATCTACTTTTTAGATTTATATTTTATCGCTGCATCTTCTAGTGATTTTATCATTGGAAGTTTGTCTCCAGTTAGATAAAGTACTAATGCCCCACCTGCTGTACTAATGTGATTAATTTTATTTGCTAATCCTTGTTGTTTTAATGCTGTTGTTAAATGTCCTCCACTTACTATTGTTGTTGCCATTGAATTTGCAACTGCTGTAAGCATTTGTGTTGTACCGTATTTGAAATTCTCTTTTTCAAAAAATCCTGCAGGACCACTAATGAATACTGTTCCTGCACCTGAAATTAATTTTGAATAATATTCAATTGTTTTAGGACCTAAATCAAAAATTTTATCCTCCTTACCAATCTCTCTAACATCCATTTCAACTCTTTCCCCATCTTTATCGATTGCAATATCTACTGGAGTTGCAAAAACATCTGGATAATCTCCAATTAACGAATGAGCTTTTGCAACGACTTCATCTTCATTTTTAATTCCTAATGGTGATTTGATTCTGGCTTGAGCACGCATAAACACATTTCCAATTAATCCTGTCAGTAAAACATGGTCTGCACGTCCATTTTGAATTAATAATTTGATTGCTTCTAACCTGTCTGGTACTTTTGAACCTCCTAGAATTATTACGTGTGGTGCTTTTGCAACTGTCATTATTTCATCTAGATTTTTCACTTCTCTTTCTACTATTCTTCCTGCACATGCTGGTAACACTTGTGTAAATCCTACGATGGATGGATGTGATCTATGTGCACTTGGAAATGAGTCTAATACACAAAGATCAAATAATTTTGATAGTCTTGAAACCATGATTGTTTTTCCCGCATTTTCTGGTGTAAATTCATAATTTTCTTCAGCACATAATCTGAGATTATCTAAAAGCAATATTTCTCCATCTTCTAAATTTTTAATTGCATTTTGTGCTGCTTCTCCAATAGTATCTTCAACATATTTTATTTTTCTACCCATTAATTTTTCGAGAACTTCTGCATGTTTGTTCATCCCTGTATATTCATTATTTCCAACTCTTCCTTGGTGAGATGCTATCACTACTTTGGCATTTTTTAGTGATTCTAATGTTTCAATGGCTTCTTCGATTCTTTTATTACCTAAAATTTCACCTGTTTCTGGATCGATTGGACAATTCATGTCCATTCTTACAAATACTGTCTTACCCTTTAGATCAAAGTCATCTAATGTGAGTACCTTCACAACTTTTCTATTATGCACTTGGTTAAAATCTTTGAGCCGATCACAATTACTTTATGAATTTTGTTTGTATCGTATGCGTTATATTTTTGAAAGTTATGTATTAATAAAAATTAAAACATGTATTCTTGAGGTTTAATTAATTGCAAAATTGGCTTTTTGATATTCGTTCTCGTTCGTTTGTCTTATTGACTGCTCTATTTCTTATCTTAACAGCTTTTGTCTTATCTGAAATAACTGATGAGTTTGACCAAAGCATAATTCTTTTCATTTCAGAAAATGTTGGAAATCCTACTCTTGATATTTTCATGCAATATGTTACTGAGAGTGGAGATGTTTTCAACATGATGGTCTTTGCAATTATCGTATTACTAATTCCAAAAACCCGTAGAGTTGGAATTACGCTTTTGATTCTAATTGTGATATCCACTCTTCTTACGGGATATATCAAATGCGGTGTAGATAGGGATAGACCTGATTTTGAATATCTTGGAGTTGAATTCCCAGTACAAATTAGTCGTGACACATTTGCATTATTTTGTGAAGGTGGATTTGATGCTTCATACCCATCTGGACATGCAGCTAGGTCCATGATATTTGCAATTATTTTGGGTTATGCCCTTTCTGAGAGATTCCCACGTGGCGCGTATTTGATATTCATTTATCCTGCAATGATATCTCTTAGTAGATTGTATGTTTTACAACATTTTCCAATGGATGTAATTGGTGGAACTATAATTGGAGTAATGCTTGCTGGTGTAATGGCAAACAGGACAAAATTATATCAAATTTTTGATAAATCAAAATCCTAGTTCTTCTAAAACTGAATTATCTATTAGTACAATAGCAAAATGTTCATCATCATGATGATATGTCCAATATTTGACATCTCTAGTTTCATTTTTCTCTCGTAGTCCTTTTGTAACTCCTGTTGTGATGGTATATCCTATTCTTTTAGCAATCTTAGTTTCTTTTGGCATTAGAACTTTGAAACCTTCTTTTTTTTCTTTAAACCCTAAATTTACCATATCCTCAACTGCTTGCATTGCATCATTTTCATTTTTTAGATCATATATTTTTGAAATTGGTAAATCTTTTGGATGAAAATCCATAGTTTTGCTAAAATTTCATCACTAATATTTTTTAAAATAACTGATTTTGCGATCAATATTGGTTAATTTTCTTAACCGAAAAGTCAAATCCTGATCATATTAACAACTTAATCGACTCTTTTATTTTAGAACACTATTGACATCCCTAGAAAAAACAGTAATTGAATTACGTCAAAAAAAGAAGGAAGCAACAAAATTAAAACAAAATGCAGAAGATCAACTTAAGCAACTTCAATCTGCTGAAAAACGCTCTGCAACTGGTTTGAAAAAAATGATTAAACAAATTGAATCTGAAAAAGAGGATGTTACGGATGTTTCAGAAAATCTTACGAGAAAAAATGCTCAAGTTGAGAGTATTCAAAGATTGGTAACCAATGCTGAGGAACGAGTTAATGCTGAAAAAGAAACACTTGAACAAACTGAACAAGAAATTGAATTTGCTGAAACACCTGAAGAAAAACAAAATGCTGAGGCTAGATTGCGCTCATTAAATGATCATATTCAAGAATTAATTTCTGAAATTAAAAGTAGACAAAAAACCCTGAAAAAAATTACAGGTGAAGTTTCTACATTTGATGATATTAAATCAAAAATTGCAACTCAAATTAAAAAACAAACACAATCAAAGCCATCTTTTCGTAGTACAATTACTACTAGTCACCAGACTGCTGCAAAAGTTGTAAAAGAAATTGAAAAACGAACTAAAGCTGAAGAAAGAATTAGCAAAACTTTGGATAATGCATCCTTAAAATTAAAAGAATATCTTGCAAAAAAACGCACTGCAGCTAAAAGAAAACCTGCAAAGAAAACTGCAGCTAAAAGAAAACCTGCAAAGAAAACTGCAGCTAAAAGAAAACCTGCAAAGAAAACTAGACGTTAGTTTTTGATTTTTGTGAATTAATATTGCCTTTAAATTTCTGTTTTTAAAATGAACAAACTTGGACCTATAATTGCATCTGTTGGTTTCATTATGATCTTTGTCTCTTTAATTATTGCAATTTCTGCTGTCCCTTCTAATCTTCCTGAATCTGACTCACTCCTGATATCTTCTCTTTTTGAAGGAATGTTTGATGATATTTCTGAACCTTTTCAAATCTTGCCTGGAAATATGGTTTACACTTCTTACAGTACTTACATATCTGATGTTCCTTTGTTATGGGGAATCCAAATTATTGATTATCAAAATGGTGACAAATTATCTGTAGGTATTGAAAATATTTTTGGTGACTCTTATGGAAGTTATATTCAATCTGATTCTGTTTTATTTGAAAGAATATCTATTCAACAATCTGATACATTAAATTTTGAAATTGAAAATCTTGGTTCTAGAGAGATAAATTTTGTAATTATGTTTGCTGAGGATCCTGAAAACTCTGATGCCTTCTCTAATCTTGATTCTCCTGTAATGGATATGGTTGTACCTTTAATGGTCTCTGGATTTTTATTAATTCTTGGAATTATTGTTGTGTTGATTGGAATAATTGTAACTTTAATTGGAATAAAAAATAATTTTAAAAATAAAAGAAATTATTAAGGATTTACAGTCATCTTACCAAATTTTCCTTTGGTTAGAGATACTTCACCTTTGAACTCGTTTGTGTATCCGTTTTCTATGGCAACTTTATCTCCAACATTAACTGCTTTGATATCGTCCCCCCACAATGTGAGTTTCATTTGGTTTTCTTCAGTTCCATCACTGTTAGATATTGTTGCATCACAGACATCAACTGTTCCTCCTGTTTTGAGATTCACAGTTCTTGGTTCTCCTTTGCCAATAACCTCAGCTTCAACGTTAACACCACTTCGCATTTTTTTTGCGTCTGAAATTGGTATTGATTCTGACATGTGATTTTCAATAACCTATTCGATTATAAGCTTTGTTAAAAAAATCCTAAAAACATGGATCAATTCATCTAATAGTAATTGAGAAATATTGGAATAATCTAGTACCGTTGCAGAGGTATCGAAGCCCGGTCAACCGAGAGGGACTCAAGATCTCTAATATAGGAAATCCCTTCTCTTAGGAGTTCGTGGGTTCAAATCCCACCCTCTGCACTATAATCTTCTTAAAAATATTAAATTGTAAAAATTATGCCACTATTGTTTTTACTTTAGTGACTGAATGGTTTGAGATATTTTTGTGTATTTCTGCTAGATCATCGTCTTTGAAAGATAGATTGCATCTAAAACACTTCCAAACTAAATCTGACATGCCTTAAATACCCATAAATTGCTTATAAAGATATTGCATGATTGATCCTATTTGTTACAAAAGATGATCATTGTTTGTAAAAACATGTAATTTTTTGATAATTTTAAAAATTTATCATATTATCTGCTGACTAAACAGAGATCCAAGGGTTTAGAAACAAAATATTCGTATAATTATTGAGAAATATTGGATATTTTTGAACTATTTGGGGAATTTTCCTATTTTGGAATTTTTCTTGTATTAATTGGAATTAATGCATCTCCAATTTTGATGCCACCTAGTTGGATAGTTCTAACATCTTTTTACCTTCTTGACCCAACTTTGAATATTGTACTTCTTGCTGTAGTTGGTGCAACTGGAGCTACTATTGGTAGATTCTTTTTAAAAAGAATTAGTGGATTATTTCGAAAGTTTGTTGGAGAAGAACAAAAATCTAATTTAGATATGATTGGAGATTATTTGAATAAGAAAAAACATGGGTATCTGATAGCATCTTTTTTGTTTGGAGCAACACCACTTCCAAGTAATATTTTATTTATTACATATGGTCTAATGCGTGCAAAAAGTGTTGGAATCTATATCGGATTTTGGATTGGTAGAACTATCTCTTATATTATTATGATATATTTTGGCAATGCTGTATTGTCTCCTTTTTTAGAAATGTTTGAGGATCGACTCACTGGAATTTTATTAATTGATGGTGTTGGTATCGGACTAATTGTTTTATTTGCATGCATTAATTGGACTGTATTACTCACTCAAAGAAAAATTAAATTTGTTAAACCCAAAATTTGGAGATTTTAAATGAAAGTTATTGATCAAATAAAAAAACATGTGATTACAATTATGGATAATGATCCTGCTCATGATTTTGAACATGTGATGAGAGTCTATAACAATGCACAAAAAATTGCAAAAAAAGAAAAAGCAAACCAAAAATTAGTTCTTACTTCTGCATTATTACATGATATTGTTTCCTATCCTAAATCTAGTAAACGTTCTAAATTTTCGTCAGTAGATAGTGCAAAAAAATCTAAAATTATTCTAAAAAAATTTGGTTTCTCTGAGAAAGAAATTACAATTGTTTCTGATGCTATTGAGGATCATAGTTTTTCTCAAAATAAAATTCCTGAAACACTTGAAGGAAAAATATTACAAGATGCTGATAGACTCGATGCATTAGGCGCTATCGGTATTGCAAGAGTTTTTGCTACTAGTGGATCTTTGAATAGGCCATTTTACAACATTAATGATCCTTTTTGTAGTAAACGAAATCCTAATGATGATTTTTGGGCTGTTGATCATTTTTTTAATAAATTACTAAAACTAGAATCTATGATGAATACAAAATCTGGTAAAATTGAAGCCAAAAAAAGAACTAAAGTGTTAAAGGAATTTTTAAAACAACTGAAAAATGAAATTTAACCATAATCGACATATCTATCATATCTAGTTTCAATTTCATTATTTTCTCCTGAAATTATTTTTTCGTATTCCTGTTTTTTTCTAAATTCTATATATTTGGAAATAGCTTCAAAATCTTCCTCTTCTGGATATGATTCAAAAACTGGTTCAATCATTTTTAGATATTCTAATGTTTTCTCTCTAAATTCTTCTCTTGTTGGTTTTCTAATGCCTTGCATTCTAAACCATACTGCTGTCCAGCTTGCTCCCACGACATGTGGCAATAAGTCAAAGGCTCTTTGTATTTCAAAACGTTCATCATTCCTCATGATTCTTGAAGGAATCTTGAGGCTGATTTTGCAAAATATGTGACAATCATATCTGCTCCTGCTCTTTTAATTGAATGAAGAATTTCTAATGTGATGTCTTTTTCATTAACATATCCTAATTGGGATGCAGCTTTTACTAGTGCATATTCTCCAGACACACTATATGCTGCTACTGGAATATTGTATTTTCTTCTAGTCTCTGCAATTAAATCCAAATATGATAATGCTGGTTTGATCATTACAATGTCTACCCCTTCATTGATGTCTGTTTCTACTTCCATCATTGCTTCTCTTGCATTAGTAAATGGAACTTGGTATGTTTTTCTATCCCCAAACTTTGGTGCACATTCTGCAGCATCCCTAAATGGTGAATAAAAGTTTGAACGATGTTTTGCTGAATGTGACATTATTGAAACATCTGTAAATCCTTTATCGTCTAGAGCTTTTCTTATTGCTGCAACTTGACCATCCATCATTGCTGATGGTGATACTGTATCTACACCTGCTTTAGCTTGACTAACAGCAATTTTTGCAAGTGTGTCTAAACTGGTATCGTTATCAATTTTATCACCTTGAATAATTCCACAATGACCTGTTGATGTAAACTGACATAAACAAACATCTGCCATGATCACAATTTTATCTCCAAATTCTTTTCTAATTTGAGTAATAGCTTTTTGAACAATACCGTTATCGTCAAAAGATGAACTGCCTGCTTCATCTTTACTAGTTGGAATTCCAAATAACATGATTGCAGGAATTCCTAAATCTATGATTGTTTTGACTTCGTTATTTACTTCTTCTAATGGTAATCTCTCAATTTCTGACATTGATTCAACTTTAATTCTTGTCTTAAGATCCTCTTGAACAAATACTGGACAAATGAAATCTTTGGGTGTTAATGTGGTTTCTTGAACTAATTCTCTCATTTTTTCTGATATTCGTAATCTTCTAAGACGTTTAGTGGGAAATGACATGTTTGAAATTAATTCTGGCTAAAATATAATTCTAGTCAGCCTGATTCTGTTTTTTATAGTCAAATAGCTTACTGGCCAACTCTACTACGTCTGGTTGACCCTGTTCTGATGCTTTTCTGATATTGTTCATTGGAGTTGATACGATACTCTCTACAACTGCCTTTGTTAATTCCTCGATAATTTTGATTTTTTTCTCATCTTTTTCATTTAACATTTGTAATGCTTTATTCAATTCTTTTTCTCTGAGATTCTCTATGCTTTTGAATACGTCTGTTACAAGTGGTTCTGCATCTAATCTTTTCATTGAGGCTTCTAATACTGATACTTCTTCTCTAATTATATTTTCAACGGTTTTCACCTTGTTTAGCCTAGCATTCATATTTTTTTCTACCATTTCTGCAATTTGATCTAAATTCATTAATTTAACGCCTCCAATTGTTGCAACTTTTTCATCTACTGTTCTAGGATTTGATAAATCCAGTATCATCATTCCATTATTTTTATCCTTCATGGCATCTGTGATTCTTTCTTGTGTTACAAGAAAGTATGGTGCAGTTGTTGCAACAAATATTACATCATATTTGTTAAATCCTGAAAGAACTTCTTCAAATTTAATTGGGTTTCCTCCCATTGTTTCACAAAATGTTTCTGATCTTCCAATAGTTCTACTTGTAACATTAAATGCATATCCTCGTCTTTGCAATGATTTTGCAACAAGTGTTGATACTTCTCCAGTTCCAATCAATAGAATTTGTTTTGTTTTTAATTCATCAATATTTTCTTCTGCAAGTTTTACTGCCATTGATCCTACTGAGATGCCTCCTTTGCCAATTCCACTAGAATTTCTAATCCTTGTCCCCATTCTGATTGCTTTATCAAATAGAGTATTGAGATGTTGGCCTGATGCCTTTGATTCTCTAGCTGATGTTATTGAGTTTTTTATTTGACCTAAAATTTGCTCTTCCCCTAATACCATTGAATCTAAACCTGATGTTAGTTTTAAGAGATGGTGTAATGCTTCTTGGTTTTCTACAAATTCTATGTTTTCCTCAAATACTTCCTCATCTAACCCTGCAATACTTGCCCATGTTTTTTTAATTTTATCTGAATTATCTATTCTTGTTTTTCCAAACAATTCAATTCTGTTACAAGTTTGAATTATTACACATTCATCTAATTCTGAATGTTTCTTAAATTGTTGATATGCATTTTCCATATCTCTTATAGTAAACTTTTCTAAAATATGGATTGGTGAGTTACGAAATGTTACACGTGCATTTATGATATTTTGATTCATTTCCATGTTTTTAGTATCTCTATAGCTCGCTTTTCAGCTTTTTTTATCTGACCGTCTTTTATTAACTGATCAATATGATTGTCATTCATGATACTCTTTAGACACTCTTTTCGTTCTAATTGGGTGGGTATGATCTCTTTAGCTAGTTTTCGTGAGATTTTTTGAATTTTAATTTGTACAATGTCTTCTTTTGAAATCACTTTTTTCAATACATTTTCAGCTTTTGATTTAATTTTTTTTGACATAACTGGACTTTGACCTCCTGTGAAAATTGCAATTTGGATCATTTTTTCAAAATCAATAATTGCTGCATTTGAAAAATCACTATCTTCTGGATTATCTGAACTATATGCTATTATTTTCTTTTTCTTTGAATAGTTGATTATTTTTTGATTAATTTTTTTATCATTTGTAGTTGTAATAATCAAACTTGGTTTTAATTCTGAAATAAATTTCATATTTTCAATTTTTTGTTTTTTTAACTTAACTTGTTTTGTTTTTACTAATTTTGATATTGTCTCATTTACTGAATCACTGATAACTATAATTTCACATTTTTCATTTAATAGTGATTTTATTCTTTTTTCTGCCTCACTTCCTCCTCCTATCACAATAATTTTTTTATTCTCTAGATTTAGGTTAATTATCATCGATCCAAGACACTCCAGTTTCTATTTATGTATTAAAAATTATTTTTGGAAATACTAGCTACATTTTTAATTGAATTATCGATTAATTCACTTATTGTCTTCTTTAGGTGAATCTGATAAGGAACTTCTAAATGAAATTCAATGGACCTTTCCATTGGTTACTAGACCTTTTGATGCTATTGCCAAAAAATTTGATACTACTCCTGAAATCATTAAAGAAAAATTAAACAATCTAAAAGAAATTGGTGTTTTGAGACAACTTAGTGCCATTTTTGATACTAGAAAATTGGGTTATACTAGCTCCTTAGTTGCGATGGAAATTGAACATGATAAGTTAGAACATGTAGCTAGTCAAATTAATCGCCATCCTGGTGTAAGTCATAACTATGAACGTGATCATCAGTTTAATCTTTGGTTCACTTTGGCAGTTCCACCTGGAGCTGATTTGAATTCTGAACTTGAAAAATTCAATGTTCTTAAGGGAATTAAAAAAGTTCGAATGCTTCCAACTTTACAATTATTCAAAATTGGTGTTAAACTAGATATGGTTGATGACAAAAAACATGAAGTTGCACCAACTGAAGAAAAAAAAGAAATTAAAAATATTAAATTTGAACCAACAGAAGATGACAAAGATTTCATTCGTGAATTACAAAAAGATATGGAAATTATTGATGAACCATTTGTAAAAGCAGCAAATAATCTTGGAATAACTGAAGATGAGTTATTTTCAAAAATGAAACACTATGAAAGTTTAGGTGTATTGCGAAGATTTGCAGCTATTCTTAGGCATAGACAAGTTGGATTTACTGCAAATGGAATGATTGTTTGGAAGGTACCTGAAGATAGAATAACATCTGTTGGTGAAACATTAGGTTCATTCCCTCAAGTAAGTCATTGTTACGAACGTCCAACATATGATGATTGGCCATACAATGTATTTTCTATGATTCATTGCAAAACTCATGATGAAGCATATGATGTCGCTAAAACTATTCAAAATCAAATTGATGTTAACGAATACAAAATTCTTTTTAGTTCTCGTGAATTTAAAAAAACTCGTGTTGAATATTTTGTTGAACATTCATTTAGTTTAGAAGATACTGTAGCTTAAATTTCATTTTTATCATGTCCTACAACATGAATATTGCAAAAATATTGATCATTCATGTTGCAATAGTATAGAGAGTCTTTTCCACATTCTTTACATGGTGGTTTTTCATCCTCTAGCGATAATTTTGTATGATAAATTTTACTTCTACTTGTTATGCCTGAATTTTTATAAATTCTAGTAAAATTTGAATAATATTCTAATTCTTCTGGGTTTAGAATTTGTTCATTTTTAATTTTTTTAATCATTGATTCCCATTTTTTATATTTACCAATTTTGGCAATTTTCATTCTTTCAATTATTTCTATAGTTTTTTCTGAATCAATTCGTTTTTTCATTTATAGATTAACTAGTTTGAGTTGTTGCTTTTAATTCATAAGCTGGCCATGTGTTGAACAAGTCGTCAATTTCCTTCATATCTGATGCTGAAACATATCCTCCTTTGGTCATTTCAACATAGTTTACAATCTCTTCTTCACTCACTACTGTTGGAAATACTGATGCAAATCCCTTCTTTGACATAATAAACTTCATTGATAATTCTGTTATGGTTAAACCATTTCTTTCTGCAATTGGTTTGAGGACTTCAACTTTTGCTAAGGATGCCTTAATCCATTCTCCTTTTCTTACTGATCTATGATCTTTTTCATCAATTTTTGTTTCGGCATTTACTTTTCCAGTTAATATTCCTGATGCTTCTGGAACTCTAACTAAAATGCCCACATCTTTTTCTTCAGCTTTTTTCATTAATTCATTGCCTGGTGTCTGTTCTAAAATATTGTATACTGTTTGAACTGCACTCACATTTGGTCTTTCCATTGCTTCTAACCCTTCTTGTGTCCATCCAATTGCAGGACCTAAAGCTACTTGATATGTGTTAATTGATTCATCCTTAACAAAACTATCTAATACATTAAAAATTGAATTATCTCTAATGTGGTTTAATTTTGGATTATGTAATCCATACATGTCTAAATGATCTGTTTGCAATCTTTTCAAACTATCTCTTAATGCTTTTCTAGTAAAATCTTCATCAAACTTTTGAGGTAATTCTTTATGTCCAATTTGTTCTACTTCTGAAAAATCATATCCATATTTTGTAGATAGTACTACTTCGTCTCTCATATCCTTGAAAACTTCCCCAATCAGTCTTTCACTTTTTCCTTTTCCATACATGTCTCCAGTTTCAAAAAAGTTAATTCCTAAATCATATGCTTTTTTGAGCATTCTTTTTGCTTCATCTTCTTCAATTTTTTTGCCCCACCAATCTAGTGCAATAGACCAAGCACCAAATCCTAATTCAGAAACTTTAATGTCTGTTTTTCCTAGTTTATTATAATTCAATTTTTATCTCCTTTTGATTTATTAAAATTTCATCATTTATGTTTATCCGATTTTTCCATAGATGATATTTGATTTTATGTATTATCCTAAACTTGTAATTAATGGAATGATGTCTTTTTTCACGCACACAATCATTGGGATGTCATTTTTCACATATGTTGAAACTTGAGTTTCTCTTAAATCCATGATTAAATCTTGAAAATCTCTGATATCATCTACTTCAAACGCTAACATGAAATCTTCATCATGAATTCCAAAAGAATATGTTGTGTTAAGTACAATTTGTGGGTATTTTTTACTGACTCCTATATGTTCATCCATTATTTCTTGACGTTTTTCTTTTGGTAGTAGATACCATTCTCTAGTTTTTGTAAATGGATAAACTATAACATGTTTTTTAGGATTGTCTCCTGTAATGAAACCTAGTGCTTTTTGGTCTTTTACATATAGTGATGGTCTTGTACATGACAAATATGTCATTGATGCAATGATGTATTTCCCAAACACTGTTTTGTATAATTTTTCAATTACTGTTTGAATTTCTTCAACTGTTGGTGCGGCAAACCAAAATAAAAAGTCTGCATCGTCTCGTAGACCTAAATTTGAATATGATCTAAACATTATTTTTGAATTATTAATTATATTCTCAACTTCTTTTGCAGATTCCTCTTTTGCTAAATCTGCCATCCATCTCCATTTAGGATCAACTTTGAAAAATGAAAAATTAAAAAAATACTGTTCACTATTTTCTGACATGATTTTTTATTTTTGAAACCCTATTTAAACAAAAAACATATTCTCTATTATGATATTTCTATTATTTTTATTGTGCTTCTTTTTCTAAAGCCCACTCATAACCTTCGGCTTCTAATTTTTGTGCAAGAGATGCATCTCCTGTTTGTAACACTTTACCTTGTGCAAAGACGTGTACATAATCTAATTTATCTAAGAAATTTAGAATTCTTGCATAGTGTGTAATTATGATTACTGTTGCATCTTTAGTTGAAACTTTACTGATTGCTTGAGCTACTGATTGAACTGCATCAATATCTAATCCTGAATCTGGTTCATCTAGAATTGAAATTTTAGGTTTTAAGACTGCCATCTGTAATACTTCTGCACGTTTTTTCTCTCCTCCTGAAAAACCCTCATTAAGATATCTTGAAAGGAATTCTTCTCTTAATCCTACTTTTGCTATGTTTTCTTTAAGATATTTTTGGAATTCTCTTACAGTGATGAATACTTCTCTGTCGTCTCCATCCATTGCTTTACTTAGCGAATTGTAAGCTGTTCTTAAAAAGTGAGAAAATCCTACTCCTGAAACTTCTGTTGGATATTGAAATGCTAAGAATAATCCCTTTTTTGCTCTTTCATCTGCAGTTAATTCTAAAATACTTTCTCCATCTAATAGTATGTCTCCTTTTGTAACTTGATATTTTGGATGTGCAAGTAATGTGTATGATAATGTACTTTTTCCTGAACCGTTTGGTCCCATAATGGCGTGTACTTCTCCAGGTCCTGTTTTTAGATTAACTCCTTTGAGAATTTCTTTACCGTCTATTGCTACGTGTAAATCTTTAATTTCTAATACTGCCATATTGAAAATAATTTTGATTCTCTATATAATACCGACGAAATTTAGCTGATCCTAATCTGTATTTTTAATCATAAAATGAAAGGGGGGGGGGTGTTAGTATTTGGCCAGAGACGGTCTCAAAGTAATTTTGAGTTTGTGACTTGTTAGAATCTCTTTACATCTATTTCTGATAGTGACTTCTGTAACTCCTGCAATACTTGAAACGTCTCTTTGTAGGACGTTTTGTCCAAGTAATACTGATGAGACATACAGATATGCTGCAGCAATTCCATTTGGAGACTTTCCATCTGAAATACTGTTATCTTTTGTTTTTTCAGCAATTTCTAAGGCTAGTCTTTCTACTCTAACCTCTGTTTGTGTCATATTTGCTATCTTTGAGATGTATTTGTCCATAGTTAGTACTGGAGCTTTTAGTGCTCCCATTTCCATTACCATGGTTCTGTAATATCTTGCTGCAAGTTTTGTTTTTGATTTAACATCTTTTGCTGGAACAATTCCTCGACAAATTTCTTCTAATGATCTTACTACGTCACATTGTTTACAAGCCATGTAGATTGTTGCTGCTGTAATACAAGCTACTGATTTTCCTTTAACTTCTATGTGTCCGTCTAAGTTTCTGTATATCATTGAAGTAGTTTCTAACACATTTTTTGAAAGATTAAGTGATTCACATGTTTCTCCCATTTTTGTTAAAACATTTGCGAGTCGTCTTTCTTTTGGTGTTGACACTCTTACTCTTTGTTGCCATTTTCTGAGATGATTCATTTGGTTTGCAACTTCATTGTTAATTCTTTTTCCACTGAAGTCTTTTGCACTAATTGAAATCTCAGTTGTTATTCCCAAATCATGTTGAGAATAGGTTGTTTGTCCTGTTGCTCTTGCAAGCTTCATTTTGTCTTCGAGATTCGAACTTATTGTTTCTGGACCACTATCTGCAATCTGATCATCGACAACTACTCCACAACCAGAACAGATTACTTCGCCGTTTTGCATATCATCAACTAAAGATGATCTACATTCGGGACAGTTTTGGGTTTGTAATATGTTCATCTTCTATTTCTCCTAAATTTTTTTGGTTTATTTGCAGTAGATTGCTCAAACATGAAAACACGTTTTCCAATAAACTTATTGATATTATTTGTTAATGGCGTTGCTGATGCAAACGGTCTTTTTATTGGACCTATCATTTCCATTACTTTTGCAACTCTAGTTCCTTTATCGTCACAAAGTATCTGTCCTTCTACCAATTCTTTTGATAGCTGAATGATTACCCTGCCACTACCGGCTAGGTGCATTATTTCGCCTACCTCCTGCAATTAACAATACTAAGAATGCTTACACTATCATAGACTTCTGTCAACTTTACTTTAGCTAAGAGCTAGAATTGATTTTATTTTGTTTGCTTGGCTCTTTTTGAAATAAGTTTTTGTGAAATTTTGTTAAGAATAATTGTCTTTGAGGATCCTTTTGGCAACACAACATAGCCTGACCTTACAAACGGTCTTTTTGGGAATCTAACTTTGTCATCTGATTCTGCAATTTCAAACCCTGCTGCTGTTGTTGCTTCAGTTAATTCTTTTAGTGACGGGTCAAAAACACATTTTTCTAATCCTAATCTTCTCCCTTTTGATTTTTTTAAATTTTTGTTAAAATAATCCAACCAGACTACGACGTGCTCGTAATCCTTCATTTTATTCTTTGAGTAAAACTGCGTTAGCTATTCCAGTTTGTCCTGGTTTAGAAACAACTTTGCATTTGCCTTCTTTTGTTTCAAGAATTGCACCTTTGCTAATAATTCCTCTTCTTTTGTAATCATTGTTTGTAGAATTATCTAAAACTTTTATGATTTTTGCTTTTACAACTTTGGCATTACCTGTTGCTAAATTAACAAAATCTATTGATTTTAAAGCGACTTTATTGTTACTTCCACGGACTCTTCTTGTTACTGTTACTTGGGCCCCGTTAATTGCTTCATTTGGATATCTATCAGTTTCATATTTTCTTCTAATTCTAAGTGGTTTTCTTCTTCCTCCGGTTATTTTACTGGTTGCTAAATTCTCTACTGATTTTCTCACAAAATTTAGTTGAATTACTCTAATTTATACAAAACGCCAAAAATTAGCCTTAAATCAAAAATTTATTTATTTATTTTCTGTTGTGATTTGTGGTGTCACTTGTGATGTGTTATTTTCTCCTCTACTAGCTGTTTTTCTCACTTTGGAAAATAATCTTGACTTCAGATCTTCTACATCTCCTTGAATTCCAAAATATTTTTGGAATTTTTCCGTAGTTGTATAAATTTTCAATCTACCTACATTTTGATGAGTGATGTAATCTAATTGTCGTAATTCTTTTAGATGTGCATAAACTCCTGAACCTCTTGTCTCCACAAGTTGTTTTGATGCTATTGGTTGCATGTATGCAATATATGATAATGTCTTTAAAGTTGCATTTGGTAACACTGGTTTTGATGCATATCTTTTGACTGTTGAACTGTATTCTGGTTTTAACTGCATTACATATGATCCGTCTGGTAAAGTTGTAATTTCTAATGCTTTGAATGCTGTTTTTGTTTTTTTCATAATTGTTCCAAGTAAATCTAATGTTTTTGTCCTTGATTCTGTGCCTGATGCTCTGATTATATCTTCTATTCTTAGTGGTCGTCCTGCTGAGTATAGTGCTGCTTCTATTCTTGCAGTTGCTTCATCCATATTTTCAATTCTGACCATTTTATTCTCCTGTAAAATTTAGTTTTAAGAAACTTTCTCCATTTTTATTCCGTTGATGTCTCTTCTTTCATGAGTATTATTTTGATATCGTCGTCTTGTTGTTCTAAGTCTACTTTTTGGTCTCTTGCTAAAAATAATGCTGCAAAAAAACATCTGATGGAATCTACTTGATCCAACTCTGTAATGATGTCTTGAAGTAATCCTACTCCTGTTTCTGCAATTTTTTTCATAATTAGATCCTCATATTTTCCGATAATACTTTCCAGTGAAATAAAAAATTCTTGAAAGTCTGGTGCTTCAATTGGTTCTATGTCTAATTTTTTATTTCTTCTAGATTGTGGATTTGCTATAGTTCCGATAAGATTTTGAAGCAATCCTAACAAATCATCTAATGAAACTGGATATGTTGATTCATGTCTATACGGAATATCAATTAATTCTATATCTACATCTGTTCGTTGAAAACTTGGTTTTTTCTCCATAGCTGCTTTTTGTAATGCAAAAATACTTTCAACTTTCATTCTATAGATCAGTGATGATGACAATGCTGCCATTCCTGCAACTTTAAGATCTTTTCTACCTGTTTTTTCTAAAATTTTTGCTAATAAATTTAAAATTTGAATAAGATCTATTTCCCAGACGTCTTTTTTTACTACTGCTTTTGGATCAAATAAAACATTGATTGGTTCTTGAGCAATACTGTTTGGTTTTTGAGATTCACTCACAGGTTGACTATTTCATTATTCCATAATATCTAATGACTCTACTTTTTTCTTACTTCCAGTCAACTCTTATATTGTAAAGATAGGTTTTTTCAATTATGAAATCTGCAAGGATCACTGCTCCTAATGCTCCTCTTTCAGTATCTGAATCTGAAACTCCAAAACCTGAAGGAGATCAAGTATTAGTTAAAGTGGGTTCTGTGGGTGTTTGTCATAGTGATTTACACCTATGGGAAGGCGGTTATGATCTTGGAGATGGCCAATTCATGAAAGTTACTGACAGAGGCGTAAAGTATCCTGTTACTCCTGGTCATGAAATTGTTGGAACTGTTGAAGAAATTGGAAACAATGTTTCTGGAATTGTAAAAGGTGATCAAGTACTTGTTTTTCCTTGGATTGGTTGTGGTGAATGTCCTGCATGTAAAGTTGGAAATGAGAACTTGTGTGATGCACCTAGATCGATGGGTGTTTTCCAAGATGGTGGATATTCTGATTATGCTTTGATTCCAAATTTTAAATATTTAGCCAAACTTGACGGTGTGGATCCTGATGCTGCAACATCACTTGCATGTTCTGGATTAACTGCATACACTGCAATTAAAAAAGCAAATAGTAATTCCCCTGAATTCCTTGTTATTGTTGGTGCCGGTGGTTTGGGATTGATGGGTGTTCAAATTGCTCATGCAATTACTGATGCAAAAATTATTTGCGTTGATCTTGATGATCAAAAATTAAATACAGCCAAAGAGATGGGTGCTGATTATACTGTTAATTCTAAAGATTCTGACACTGTCCAACAAATTATGTCTATTTGTAATGATAAAGGCGCTGACAGCGTAGTTGATTTTGTTAATGCTCCACCAACAGCAAAACTTGATTTTGCTGTATTGAGGAAAAGAGGAAATTTAATTTTAGTAGGATTGTTTGGTGGTTCTATTGAATTATCTTTAGTAACAATTCCTCTTAAATCCATTACAATTCAAGGTGCATATACTGGAAACTATGATGATATGGTCGAGTTACTTGAACTTGCACGAAAAGGAACTCTTAATCCAGTTATCTCTAAACGATATACTCTTGATGAATGTAATACTGCATTAGAAGATCTTAAGGCAAGAAAAATTCTTGGCCGTGCTGTGATTAATCCTTAATCTATATTCCTTCTTCTAAAATCCAACCTGTTTCAATAATTTCATAATCTTCTTGTTCTCCAATCCCTGTGGCATATCTCCAAACACATACTGCATTTGTTTGCATACTTTCTTTAATTTTCAATAAAGACTCTGTTTCAAATTCTAAATTTGTATCTGCATTTCCACATTCTTTACAAAATTTACATTTTTGATCAAGCATAATTGGAGTTGATTCAATCAATGGATAAGCACTGCATGCTAATGGCTTTGATTCATAAATTTTACATGGTAATCCTCCATGAGTGGATTTTTTCTTACTTTTAGTATCTAGGAAAGGACATGTGTTGCCATTTTCTTCAATTCCCATTAATTGATACGCTAAAATTTTTGTAGGTAATTGATTTCTATTTTCAGAAACTCCTATTCTTGGTAAAATTTTAATTTCAATTTTATTTACTTTTGCTAATTCTTCTATTCTATCTTTTTCTTCAGGTAGTATCAATACTCCTATTTTCCCAAATTGTTTGTTTGGGTAATATTCTCTTTGAATGCAGCAATCGGCACACTCTTCAATACATCCAAATTCCATACTTCTAATTTTATTAGAATAGATAAAATTTCTTTTGATTCTTATTTTTTTAAAAACCTCATAAGTTATATGGTAACTTAATCTAATGTTATTGTGGGTAAGCGTCAAGTAAAAAATGAAAGTGCTCTAAAAGAAATTCGTCTTCCTGAAGAAGGTGAGTTATTTGGTAGAGTATTGAAAATGATGGGAGGAGAGAATGTCATGATTAAATGTGATGATAATGTAACTCGAAGAGGAAGAATTCGAGGAAAATTGAAACGTAGGGTTTGGATTCGAGATAATGATATTGTTATAATTGCTCCTTGGGATTTCAATGAAAATGAGCGCGGTGATATTGTTTGGAGATTCACATTACCTCAAGTGGAATGGCTAAAAGATAATGGTCATATTGCAAAAGATTTCTAATTTTTAGATATACCTTAGTTAATATAGTGAATATGTTATTTCAGAAAATATGGAACAAGGTACCGTAAAATGGTTCAACCGTACTAAGGGCTTTGGTTTTATCGAAAGAGAAGGTGGCGACGATATGTTCGTTCACAAATCTGACGTTGATGGATTCATTAACGAAGGCGATAAAGTCGAGTTTGAAATCGGTGAAGGACAAAAAGGCCCAGCCGCACAAAAAGTCAAAAAATTAGAGTAGACATTTGAATTTTTAAATTAAGATTTCATCTATGTTTTCTTAAACAGTCTATTTTTTTATTATTTTTAATCAAATCTAAAACTCATACTTTTTTTGAAATTTTTACATCTTTTTGTTCGATTATCGTAAGGTATTCTTAAATTTACCATCTTCACTAGTGATCATTGGTTGTAGGGTCGTTAGTGACATACGCAACTGTAAAGGCATATAGTCTAAAAGGTAAATTACTTTCTAAAAAAACATTTCAAACCTTGGCAGAATCTAGAAACCTTGATGAATTTGCAAGTCGATTAAACAGTACTTCTTACTCTGATTATATTAGAAAAATTCCTAAACCCTACACATCAAATAATATTGAAATTAGTTTTAGAGGAAAACAAGCTGAACTATATTATATGATGATGAATTCTGTTGGTGGTTCCAATTTACTTATGGCATATTATTACAAATTTATTTTTAAAAATTTAAAAAATATTGTTAAAGGTAAAATATTGGGAAAATCACAATCTCAAATAGAATCTTCTATAGGATTAAGAGCAGAAGAATTAATTCAAAGAAGAGATGTGACACTTAAAGCTCTTACTTCAAAAAATATTGAAGAAGTAATTAGTAATTTCAAATCATATAATTTTGGAAATGATGTTGAAAAAGCATTAATGTTGTACAATGATTTGGGTGAAATAGGAGTTATTGATACCTTTCTTGATAAAATTTTATATCAAAATTTAGCTGACAGTATTAAAAGTAAAGCCGATTTAAATTTATTAAAATTATTTGGAACTGAATTAGATTTGTATAATATTACTAATATTGTACGTGGAAAATTTTGGAATTTAGATGATGAGTCAATTAATGATTTATTGGTTTCTCATACTTCTAGTACTAGTGATGAATTATTATCTAAGATGATTTCTGCAGAGAATCTAAAAAGTAGTTTTATGGAATTATCTAAAACCAAATTTTCAGAAATTATTCCTTCTGAAGCAGATGATATTATGATGATAAATGAATTTGAAAGAAAATTTGATATTTTTTTGTATAATTCATTACTAAAGGAATTTGCAAATATGTTCAAATTATCTACTGTGATATCTGTTGTACGATTGTATGATTATGAAATTAGAAATTTGTCTTCTATATCATATGCCATAGAAAACAATATTTCTAGTGATATTGTTATGTCTAAAATAATTGCTTCAGAATAATCTTCTGATATTTTTTTTAAAATTTTGTGGTCCCGCGGGCATGAATTGAACATGCGACAACCCGGTTTCTGTATGCCTGATATGCTGTTTTTTCGGTCAGCCATCTTAAGCCAACAACTACAGCCGGAAGCTCTACCAGGCTGAGCTACCACGGGACAAAAATTATGAACATTTTTGCTCTTAAAAACTATGGTGATTTTTTTAAATTTTATTTACTATATGGATAAATAGTCTTAAAAATTCCAAATACTATTATGTCTAAATTGAAACTAATGTCTTCTGGATATGTTTGTGCCCCTTACTTACACAATCGTGATTCTCTTGAATTAAAAGAATCTTGGACTAGTTCTAAAAATATTGAAAAATTATTTTTTGTTACTGGTACTTTTTCTAGTGATAGTCAACCATATTTTTCAACTTCGGCTAACCATTACTTATTAGCTAAATTCAAAGATAGCTCAATTATTGAAAAAGAACTATCTAATCATGTTCAGGAAAAAACTTCATTTGTATTTAATATTCATGATGATCTTTTTGAGCGCGAAGTTTTGGGAGACATTAATTTTATTTCCATATATTATTTAGAATATGATGAGGGAGAAGAAGATTTACAAGAAATTGCTGGCATCTTACTAAAAAGAGAAAAGATTGAAATTGCTGGACTTGGAAAAATGATTACTACTTGTTCTGTTCCTTCAAAATTCACTTTTCCTTATTCTGAAAATATTGTTGTGATTGAAGTTGCTAGTGAAAAAAGCCATCAGAGCGTAAAAAAATACTGTGATCAAACACAACGTGATGTTACTAGAAAAGGGTTCACATTATCTAATTTGTTAAGTCTTTCAATTCTTGATCAGCTAAAGTAGAAGTTAAATATTCGAGTAAAAACTGTTTTTTATGAGTAAACCCTCTGACCTAGGTTCTTTGAAAATTGGATCATACATTTTACTTCCACACACTGATCAACCTAGTGGTGAGGCATGTAGAATTATTGAATATGATACATCAAAACCTGGAAAACACGGTGCAGCTAAAGCCCGAATAGTTGGTCAAGGTATCTTTGATGGAAAAAATAGACCTCATGTTGGTCCTGTGAGTATGCAAATCCACATTCCAATGATTAACAAGAAAGTTGGACAAATTATTTCAATTAATGGTGGCACAGTACAGGTTATGGATTCTGAATCATTTGAAACCATAGATATTGCTATGATTGACGAATCTGTTGAAGGTAAATTAGAAAATGGACAAAATGTTGAATATTGGGTTGTTATGGAACATACCAAAATTATGAGTATCAAAAATAGCTAGACTGATAATTTTACTGAAATATTTCATTATTTGATTTTAATCATAGCACTAAAATTCTATGTATTTGAAACTATTGTAGATGCTGATGATTGTTGGAAAAGCCGTCTGATTTATGATGACGATTATGAGTATTGAAGCATCTCTTTTAATTCACTCTAAATTTTATTAGACTGATTTTTTTTATATAATTATGAAATTAGCTTGTCTTTTTTCTGGTGGAAAAGATAGCACATATGCTATTCATCTTGCTAAACAACAAGGACATGATGTTGTCTGTTTGTTGAGTGTATTTCCAAAATCTGACGAAAGCCATCTTTTACATCATCCTAATTTAAAATGGACTAAATTACAATCTGTATCCATGAAAATTCCCCAATTAATTATTTCTTCGAATTCTGATGAAATTGATAATGAGCTAATTGTCATGGAAAAATTATTACAAAATGCAAAAGATGAATTTAAAATTGATGGATTGGTTCATGGTGGAATTAAAAGTAAATTTCAAAAAGAAAAATTTGAAACTTTATGTAAAAAATTAAATTTAGTTTCTATTGCACCTTTGTGGAACACTGAACCAAAACAATACATGAATGAATTAGTTAATTCTAATTTTCATTTTTTAATGGTTACTGTTTCTTCTGATGGTTTGGATGAGCAATGGTTGGGGAAAATAATTTTAAAATCTGATATTGAACTTTTATCTACACTATCTGATAAATTTGGATTTAATTTAAATTTTGAAGGTGGGGAGGCTGAGACTTTTGTAATTGATTGTCCCCTTTTTTCTCATCCTATCAAAATTAATCAATTTACAAAAAATTGGGATGGATATAGAGGAAGGTTTGAAATAGTGGATGCGGAGTTAAATTGCAATGCTTGATGGTTTAAAAAATAGTTTAGGTGATGCAATCAAAAAGATTGTTAAATCCTCAGGCATAGATGAGGAATTAATTAAGGATCTTTGTAAAGATGTTCAAAGGGCATTATTGACATCTGATGTCAATGTAAGGCTGGTGCTTGAAATCACTAAGAGATTGGAGGAACGATCATTAAATGAAACCCCTCCACCTGGACTTTCACGTAAAGACCATATTGTAAAAATTCTTTATGATGAATTATCTAAATTATTAGGTACAGAATCTGACTTTAATTTTAAATCTGGAAAACAAATTAAAATTATTTTATTGGGAATTCAAGGAAGTGGAAAAACTACTGTTGCGTCAAAACTTGCCAAATTTTTAACTGGACAGGATCTTAAAGTTGGAGTTGTAGGTGCTGACACATATCGACCTGGTGCATTGGTACAGCTTAAAATGATGTGTGAAAAATCTGGTGTAGAAGTTTATGGTGAAGAAAATAATAAAGATTCTCCAAACATTGTTCAAAATGGATTAAAACATTTTGCAGGTCAGACTCTTGATGTAATTATCATTGATACTGCCGGTCGACATAAGGAAGAACATGATTTACTTGAGGAGATGGGTCGAATTAACAAAGTTGCTGACCCTGATTTAGCTTTACTTGTAATTGATGGTACTATTGGTCAACAATGTTTCAATCAAGCTGAAGCATTTCACAAAACAATTCCAGTTGGTGGTGTTATAATCTCAAAATTAGATAGTTCTGCAAAAGGTGGTGGTGCACTTGCAGCATCAGCTGCAACAGGTGCCCAAATAATGTACATTGGTACTGGTGAACGTATTGATGATTTAGAAAAATTCTCTCCCACTAGATTTGTTGGTAGATTACTTGGAATGGGTGATGTTCAGGCCGTATTGGATTTAGCAAAAAGATTAGAAAATGAAGGTGATGATGTTAGAATGAAAAGAATTTCTAGTGGAAAAATGAATATGGATGATTTCTTTTATCAACTAGAAGAAGTTACTAAAGTTGGTTCTTTGAAAGGTCTTCTTGACAGTATGCCTGGAATGTCTGGAATGGTAAAGGAGGATCAAGTTGATCAAATGGAAGGTAGAGTTTCAAAATGGCGATACATAATTCAAAGTATGAATAAAGATGAAAAGGCAGATCCTGACTTACTTAATTCCTCTAGGATAAAACGAATTGCTCGTGGTTCTGGATGGCCTGAAGGTGAAGTTAAAGAATTACTCAAGAATTATAAAAATTCTAAGAATTTAATGAAGGCATCAAAAGGCCGTCAAATGCAAGGCACTCTTAGAAAAATGGGATTAGGATAATACCTAATACTAATTCCAATTTACTATGTCTAATTACTCTGAAATTACTTCTATCGCAAATTCAATTCTTAAAAAATATGATTTGTGTGATCAATGTTTAGGACGTTTATTTTCAAAACAACTACATCTGTCATCAAACAAATTTCTTGGTAAAAAATTAAAAAAAAATTATACTTCTAAAGGTAAATGTTATGTTTGTAAGGATCTGTTTAGTAATTTAGATTACTTTTTAAAATTAATGCTTGACTTGTCATCGAATTATGAATTCCAAACATATGGTGTTGGCATAATTATCAAACCTTCAATTGTAGATAGAGATGATTTTATTCGATCTAAATACAAGCTTAAGGGAATCGACAGTATTAAGACTGATATCGCCAAAGAGTTGATCAAACTTTTTACAAAAAAAACTCAAAAAACCCTGGATTCGTTTGATCCTGAAATAACATTCACCGTAAATCTAAAGGATGAATCATGTCAATTACATTCAAAATCTATAACTATTTTTGGAAAATATATTAAATCTGAAAGGGGATATGCACAAAAACAAACCTCTTGTGACAATTGTTCTGGTACAGGATGTAGAGTTTGTGATTTTCATGGTATTTCTGAATTTGAAAGTATAGAGGGAATTATCTCAAAACTAATTTTTAAGAAATTTGGTGGAACCACTACTAAATTTACTTGGATTGGTGGTGAAGATAAATCTAGTTTAGTTTTAGGTAATGGGAGACCCTTTTTTGTCAAAATAAAAAATCCCTCTAAACGAAAATCTAAATTATCTGATGAGAAGTTTGATTCTGTATCTGTTTTTAATTTGAAATTAGTTGATACATTTCCTAAAAAACCTTTAAATTTTTACTCAAGGATAAAAATAAAAATTTCTGCTAAATTACAAATTAATTCAAAAAAATTAAAAAAATTAAAAGATCTGACAACTTGTCCTATTGTAATTTATGAAAAATCTGGTAAACGTTATGAAAAAAAAATTTTTGATTTAAAATATAAAAAAAATTCTACTAATTTATTTACTATAATTATGTCTGCTGAAGGCGGATTTCCTATCAAAAGATTTGTTATTGGTGATGATGTTTCCCCCAACATTTCTTCACTTCTTGATAATTCATGTGTGGCCCAAGAATTTGATTTTTTAAATATTGTCTTAAAATGATAACTTTAACTAGCGCTAAATATGGCTAATTATTATGCCAATGAGAAAAAAAGGTAAACATCAAAGACATGCTGATCAAAGAGCAAATACACGTAAAGTAAAGAAAGCAAAGTCTGGAAAACCAAGATCCTGATAAAATCAACATTTTTACATTAAAATTTTCAACAATGTCTGTTGGATCCTTTAGTACGTTTTACAGATGCACATTCTAAGGGTCTTATTCCTGATGATGTTTATGATTTAACTTTGAAACGTTTCCCTATCACTGTTGCTGGTATTGACAGAATTGAAAAAGCATCTGGAATTCAATACCCTGTCGCTTATGTGGAGCCTTCTCTTGTAGTTTCGTCATCTGATCCAAATTCATATGAGTATGGTATTCTTTTTGCTAGAACCATTCCTGTTATGTTTGAAGAAAAATTTCAAGTTGTAATTCAAATTTCTGCTCCTTTGATTGCTTATGGTCTAAAGGGTACAGTTCATGCTATTTTAGCTCATGAATTCTTACATTTTTTAGAACTATTGCGAAAAATTTCAAAAATGGAATTACTATCTGATGAAATATCTGGTAATTTATTTGAAAATGTATACAGTGATGAAACACGATTATTTGAACCTCGAGTTGTTTTTAAAGATAGAACCTTGTTAAATCATATTACTAAAAAATTTCCATCTGGTTTTCGTGATTACAAATTAGAAGATAAAGTTATTAAATTTTGGTCTGATAGAAATTTACCTAAATCTAATATTTCCTTAGATGCTAATAATGTAAAATTATCTGCTGAATCTTTGTCTAAAATTAAACTTGATCCTAAATTCCTAACAAAAATAAATGAGTTAGAAGAAAAAAGTTCTAAAATTCGTAAGAAACGATTGTATTAATTTTAATTTATTTTTTTTATTGCTTGAATTCTGTTAGTCCACATTTTCCACATGTGTTTCTATCTTTATGCTCTGACATGTATACTCCTTTTCCACATCTTGAACAATTTTTTTTAATTCTAGTTGCTTTGTCGCCATCAACTTTGAAATATCCATAAACTTTTGGACTGGATCCTTTACTGCCTTTTTTTTCTACAGGCATTATTCTGTTTTCTCCTCTGCTGGTGCTTCAGCTGCTGCTTCCTCTGCTGGTGCTTCAGCTGCTGCTTCCTCTGCTGGTGCTTCAGCTTTCTCAGCTTCTGCAATCTTTGCTTTAGTTCTATCTAATCGTGAAATAATAGTTGGATTGATGTGTTTTTTTGCTAATCCTTCATCTTCATATACATAGAAAGTTCCTGTCACTTTTAACATTCCAACATTTGTTTTTAGTCTCATTGGAATTACAACTTTACCATCTAATTTGAATTCCTTTGTTACCATATCTACTGCTTCAAGTGTTTTGAGTTTGCCACTCAAACCTGGAAAATCACAAGTTAATTCTCTTCTTGATAAGAAGGTGTTGTTTACATCTGAAATTGTCTGAATAAGTGACATGTATCAAAAATCCTTTGGATATTTCATATAAACCTAGTTGAATTTACACAAGAAATTTAAGAAAATACTGTCAATTACTCATATGGAGCGATATTTGATTCATATAAAAAATGAAAAATATGTTCCTGTGAATTCACGTGATATACTACATCAAACTAGAGATCTAATTTCTGGAATGGATGCTCATGTTAGACTTGCTAGAGTTGCTACATCTTTCATTGAATTTGATGTAGCTATTGAAACAAAAGACGTACAAACACTTGTAAAAAAATTATCTCCTATTGGAGGTTTAGATAATATTCGACATGTAGTTGAGGAAGAAATTGAAATAGATCAGGGCATTAAAGATGGCATTTTTTATTTTAATGCTGAAAGGTTTTGGGAATGTCATGAGGCATTTGAAGGTGTATGGAAGCAATGTTTTGGACGTGAAAAAGAATTGGTTCAGGGAATTATACTTGTAGCAGTTGCATATGCTCATGCTCAGGAAAACGAATTGAGTATTGGTGTTGCAATGTTAACTAGGGCATTACAAAAATTAGGAACATCTCCATCCATGTATCATTCAATTGATGTTGAAAGAATTAGAAAAAAATCTATTGAAATGCAAAAAATTAATGATTTGGTTTTATTTGAGATCTAATTAATTCTAAGGATTTTGTAACTACTTCTGAACCTTGAAGTAATCCTATACTTCCTTTCTTTGCTTGTTCTTCAGTCATTCTTGTTGTGCCATCATTTTTAATAAAATCTGCTGAAACTACAACTGGTACTGGATCATCACTATGTCCTTTATTGATACATGGGGTAGAGTGATCTGCTGAAATAATTATTGCAACTTTATTTGAGTCAATATTTTCCACAAGTGTTTTAAAAAATCTTTGATCAATTTCTTCTATGTTCTTCATTTTACCAATGGCATCTCCATCATGACCAAATTCATCTGGTCCTTTAAGGTGAACATATATCGCATTTTGTGTTTCCATTGACTTTGCTGCAACTTTTGCTTTTTCTTCATAATCAGTTAAACCTCCTGCTTCAAATGCCTCCATTTTAAGAACTTCTGAAATTCCAAGTTCAACTGGCATGTCGACAATACATGAAAATTTCATTTTATGTTTTTCATTGATTGGTGATACATCTGGATATTTGTTACCTGCATCTCTGAGTAGGATGCAACTTAATTGCTTTTTATTTTGCTTTTCACGTTTTTTATTTATCTCACTTTCTTTCATAATTTTTATTGATTGTTCTGAAAATTCATTAACTAAATCTGCTGTAATTTTAGAATTTTCATCCTCTTCTAATGGTAGACATTTTTCAATTTTTAAATAATCTCCTACTGCTTTTGCTACTCCCATTCCACCAATGTTGCTATATGCAGGATCTGTATTTGTGATTCTTGATGATAGTTTTTTAGATGATGCTCTAATTCTAACTGTAACTCTATGTCCTATTGTTGGTGCAACTACAATTTTAGTATCTGGAATTGAAAAGTTAATTTTTTCTTCTAATTCTTTTGCAATTCCATCCGCATCTTCTTTTTCAATATGTCTGCCTGCTCTTCTATCTGTGATCACTTCTTCTTGATTTAATGTTGAATAATTTCCTCTTAATGCTAGGTCTCCATCTTTAAAATCAATCCCAACTCCTATGGCTTCAATCACTCCTCTGCCTGCATAATCTGCATGCTCAAATTTGTAACCTAACATGTTGAAAACTGCAATGTCTGATTCTGGGGCAATTCCTTTTCCAACTGAAATTACTTCTCCGATTGAACCATTGCTAGCAATTTTGTCTAATGTTGGTGTATTTGCAGCCTCTAAAGGTGTTTTTCCATCTAAATCTGGATGTGGTAGATCACCTACTCCATCCAAAAGAACGTAAATCATGTGAATATCAGAATTATCCATTTGAACTCTGTTTATCCAATTTTCTGATCTCTGTTTTAAATCTTGCAATCTTATGTGCGATCACTTCTCAATTTTGAATTTATTTTTTCAATTTTTAATTACATTTAAAAAATATTTTTTATTTTTACCGTTTAATTATTTTTTATTTTTTTTAATTTAGTTTCAGCAAACATTTTAACATACAATTACTTTCAATTACCATTATGGGTGATATGCGCAAAGATTATGTTTCTGAACGATTCATGATTGTATCTAAAAAAAATGGTAAAGTAAATGATTCTAAAAAAAATCCTTTTGCCCCTGGCAATGAATCCATGACTAATCCTTCTGTTCTATCTCTTGTTGAAAAAGATGGAATGTTACAACGCCTTCAAGATAGTGAAGATGATTATGTTGAAGGTTGGTCAATTCGTGTTTTTGAAAGTAAAAGTCCAATTGTTTCTACTGAAACTGAGAACTCCTACAGTGAAAAACCATTTTACAGTGAACCTGCATATGGATATCATTATGTGATTGTTGCATCTCCAAACTCAAAGGATACATTTGCAACCATTGCTCCTGAACAATGGTCTAATGTTTTAGTTGTTGTACAAGATAGATTGAGGTGGCTTTATACTCAAAAAGGTGTGACATATGTTTCCATTTATGGTGACAGTGGAGAACTTGCAGGAAATACAAATCCTCATCCTCATTTGAACATTCTGACTCTTTCTACTATTCCTCCAATTATTGATGCTGAGGCTGAAGCATCTCATAAAATTTTGAACGAAAAAGGTGTTTGCCATATGTGTCAAACCATAAATGAAGAATTAAGTGGACCTAGACAAATTCTCCAAACTGATGGATTTATTGCTTTTTCACCTTGGGCTCCTTCTTACCCTTACGAATTTTGGATTTCTCCAAAAAAACATGTTACAAGTTTTTCTAAAATCACTCAAAAAGAAATTAATGATTTATCTTTGATCTTAAGAGCAACTTTGGGAGGATTAACAAAAACTATCAAAAATGTTTCATACAATCTAGTTTTTCATCTTTCTCCTGAAAAGAAAAATACTAGACAGATTCATTGGCATATTGAAATTTATCCAATAACTAAATCATGGTCTGGATTGGAACGTGGATATGGTATTTTCTTAAATGATGTTTCTCCTGAAGAGGCTGCTGAAAAACTTGGAGCTGCCTGTAGGAAAGAATTAGCTAATCTTGTTGGTATTATTTAATTTCTGAATGGTTTATTTATCAACTACATTCACTCTAGATTATGGCAATTGAAAAATGGCTTGCAATAACTAGTGTTGGTCTTTTTGCAATGTTTGCAGGTGAAATGATTTCTGTTTATTATTTTATGTTGACTGTACCAGAGGATGCAGTTGTTGCACAAGGTTTTACCCCTGATCCAAAATTAATTCAGTTTGTTTCAATTGGTGTTGCACCTGCTGGAATTTTGGCTGCAGTTGCATATATTATGTCGAGGAATTATGGTTCAAAACAAATTGGAGGTTTGATTATTGTTGGAGGAATTATTTTACTTGCAGGTAGTATTGTATCTCATTCTATGGTGGATTCAATTAGAGATAGTTATGTTACAGCCGCAGTGGAATATCTTCCAATTTTGTTTATAATATTATCTGCACCAGTGATGGGTGTTGGAGCAAGACTAATCTTAAAACGAAAGAAACGTCCAACAAAAGAATATTTCTAGATGTGATCAAATCTTAATTCATTTGAATGATACTTGAAACCTATTTTTTCATAAAATTGTTTAACGTCATCTGAACAATCTAGAATTGTTTTATAGCAACTGTGATTTTCAGCAAGTTTTAAAACATATTTGATAATTTTTTCACCTATTTTTTGACCTTGAAATTCTTTATTGACTACTACATCTTCTATGTGTCCAACAAATCCTCCTTGATGAATAAATTTAGGCTCAATTAGAAGCGTTGTAGCACCTACAATTTTTTTGTCCATTTCTGCAATAACTATGATGTGATTTGGATTTGATTGAATATTTTTAAAAATCTTTAGTGCTTTATCTTTGTCAATATTAGTTTCTCTTAACGTATCTAATGTATTTAGAAAACCTCTTTGAAAATCTTCTTCTTTTAATTCTCTTATGATTAATTCATTCATTTTTAATCCCTTTTTTGCTTTTTGTCATACTCCTTACATGCTTGTGTGTATGATTCTTTATTTCCAATATCTGTAAAACCTTTTTTTGTGATGAAACTATTCACTTTTTGTTTTTCTTTCATTGCATTTTTAATTACATCATCCATTCCATATGGCTTATTTTTTGGGATTAAATTAAAAATATCTGAATTCATTACATAGCATCCCATATTGACATTTGCTTTAATTTCTGGTTTTTCGTTCCAACTAATTACCCTACCATTTTTTGAAGATTCAATTACGCCATATGGTAAATTTGTTTTAAATTGATTTAAGCCCATTGTAACAAATGATTTTTTCATAACATGTTGTTTAACCATACTTCTTAAACTAAAATTAAAAATTGAATCTCCATACATACAAACAAAGTCATCATCGATAAATTCTTCTGCTGTTTTTAGTTGTCCTGCTGTAGCTAATGGTTTCTTTGAAATTGCATACTCTATCGTCACTCCAAATTTTTTTCCATCTTCAAAATAATCTTCAATTGATTTTCTAAGATAACTCACACAAAGGACTATTGATTTTATACCACCTTTTTTTGTCCATTCTACTAAATGTTCTAAAATTGGTTTTTCACCTACTGGTAACATGGGTTTAGGTTTACTATTGGTTAATGGTCTTAGTCTTGTTCCTAATCCCCCAGCAAGAATCACTGCTTTCACAAATATTATTTCAAATTTGAGTATTTATGTTCAAGGATAAATTTGTCTTTTTGTTCTAAATAATTTTTAGAATTTTTTTTATGACTATGTCTGGAGTTTCAGCAAATACTATGATCATTGGTTCTTTTCCAAAGTCTCCTTTATGATAAATAATATCTGGAGGTTTAGTTGAATTTTTAATTGCATTTTTAATTCCCCATTCGATGGTTGAACCTCCATTTTTTACATTTTTTGGTTCATGGTTTCTATCGTAATCATATGTAGTTAATTTTAATTTTTTTATTTTTGATATTGTATCATTTTTATATTTTATATTAATTGCAGATTGAATCTTTGAATATTTTTTATTTACCGTTAATAATGCAGTTGCCACATGTTTTGAACCTCCATACACTAAATCCCCTGCTACGATTACTTCTTCTCCAGATTTAACAATTCTTCCAGAAATTCCAAGTATTTCTTTAATTGATTTTGGTTTTTGTTTTGAATAAACAAAATTTGTTTGACACTCTGGAATATTTTTATAAATATTTTTAATTTTAGTGAATTCATTTATTGAATTTAATAATTTTATTTCATTACTTTCTTCCATATTTGTAATTGCAATGCCTTTACCTATTTTTTTTGAATTTTTAATTGAATTAAATGTATTTTTTTTAGCAAATTCTAATGCTTTCCTAATATTTTTATTTTTTACTATTGAATATAGTACTGATGCTGAATGAATACACCCGCTTCCACGATTTATTTTTGAAATTTCTTTATCTGTAATGTAATATTTTTTATTTTTTTCTAAAACAAAATCTGATATTTTTTTATTTTTTATTTTTATTCCTGTAATCACTATATTTTTTGCCCCCATTCTTTGTATTTTTTTAGCAATTTTTTCAGGCGTATTTATTGAATTAATTTTCATTTTTGTTAAAATTTCTGCCTCAAATTTGTTTGGAGTGATAATTGTTGCAAGGGGAATGATAAATTTTTTAAAATCGATAATTGCTGCTTTTTCTATTAGCATGCCACCTGTTGTGGATTTAATTACAGGATCTACAACAATTGGTATTTTTAATTTTTTTAAATGATGATACAGTGTTTTAATAATTTCTGAATTGTAAACCATTCCAATTTTTATTCCATCAATTTTAAAATCTGTAATTATTGATTCTAGTTGATTTTCTAAAATATTTTTTGATACAGGTTCAACCATTCCAAAATTTGAAGTATTTTGACCTGTAATTGCTGTAATAACTGTTAAGCAATGTATGTCTAATTTGGAAAATACCTTGATGTCACTTTGAATTCCTGCCCCTGATGATGGATCTGAACCTCCTATCGATAATATATTCACATCATTTATTATTTTTTAACACTAATCTATTTTTCCATTAATGTTTTTTTCATTTCGAGTTATACTATCTATTTTATACTTGCATTACTTTTTTCCTATATGAGTAAAATTCCTATGGTTGATGATTCAATTCCTGATCAATTACAATGTACAAATTGTTTACTTCCTATGCAATATCAAGAAAAAAAAGATGGAAAATTTCTTTGGCAATGTTTTAAATGTGGAAAAAAAATTTTTGTATCTGAAAACATTAATGATGATATGGAAGAAACTTGGAGTCCTCCCCGATAATGAATTCCTCTAAAAATAATACTATTCATTCTGAATTCAATGATTACAAATCTTTAGTTGGTGCTGAACTTGAATTAATTCAACGAGTTTTTGAAATTAGGCAAAATTTTCTAAATTCTTCTGATTCTGAACGCCTTGTTGAGCCTATTTTGAAAAGAATTTCCAAAATAAAAACTGAAAAATTATATTTAGAAAAAAAATTTAATTTATTTTAATAATATCATGTTGAAGATTGAGTTACACAATAATTTGAACAGAATTCATCCTTCATACTGTAAAATTCTTTACCACAATGAATGCACTCCCTGATAGTTTTCATAGTTACTATTGTATTTTGAAAATATAAAATTTTATTATTCTCTTAATATAGTGCTAATTTTGATTTGCTTTAATTTTTAAATTAATTTCACTACTGTTTAAATCAGGTAAAAACTACAATAATTCATGACTACTCAAATGACTTCTGCCCGTCGTGGTGTTGCAACTGATGAGATGAAACAAGTTGCTAAAGATGAAGATGTTTCACTTGATTGGTTAATTCCTAAAATTGCTAAAGGTTCAATTATTATTCCTAGTAATAATGTTCGACCTCAAAAAATCCATAATGTTGGAATTGGTAAGGGTTTGAAAACTAAAGTAAATGTGAATATTGGAACTTCAACTTTAAATGTAAATTTGGATGAAGAAATTGAAAAAGCCAAAGTTGCAATAAAATATCATGCAGATACTATGATGGATCTTAGTGATGGTGGTGATGTTAAAAAAATACGTCAAACACTTATGGAAAATGCTCCGATTACTTTTGGTACTGTTCCAATCTATGAAGCCTATAACTACGGTGTTGAAGTTCACAAAAACCCTTTGAATTTAACTGAAGATGATTATATCAAAGCATTTGAAAATAATGCAAAAGATGGTGTTGATTATACTACAGTTCATTGTGGAATTACAAAAGATATTGCAAAAAGAATTCTTAAAGTTCAACGATATGGTGGAGTTGTAAGTAAGGGTGGCACCATTACTGCTGCTTGGATGTTAAAACACGATAAAGAAAATCCCTACATTACTCATTATGATTACATGATGGAAATTGCAAAGAAATATGATGTTACTTTTAGTCTTGGTGATGCACTTAGACCTGGTTCTATTTTGGATTCTCATGATGAATTACAAGTTCAAGAAATGATCAATATTTCTCAATTAACAAAGAGAGCTCATGAAAATGATATTCAAGTTATGGTTGAGGGTCCAGGCCATGTTCCATTAAATGAAGTGGCAGCAAATGTTAGGTTAGCTAAATCTCTTATTGGTGATGTACCTTACTATGTTCTTGGTCCTTTAGTTACTGATGTTGCATCTGGACATGACCATATTGCAAGTGCAATTGGTGCTGCAATTTCTGCAAGTGAAGGTGTTGATCTTTTATGTTATCTTACCCCATCTGAACATTTGGCATTACCAAATGCAGAAGAAGTTAAAGCTGGATTAATTGCATATAGAATTGCAGCTCATGCTGGTGATCTTGTAAAAATACGTGATAAGGCCATTAAGTGGGATATGGAAATGACTGAAGCTAGACGTACCTTGGATTGGGAGAAACAACTTGCTTTGTCTATTGATCCTGAAGAAGCTGCAAAAATTCATAGTAGAACTGGGCAACATCCTGGAAATAATGTTCCTTGTACTATGTGTGGTGGTGCATGTGTTTACATGATGTTACCTCAACAAAAGAAATACGATAAAGAAAATGAAAATTTACAACAAATTGAATAGTATTTTGTCTAAACTGGGAACTGTTTCATAATTTTTTAATTCCTTAACATTAATCCATTTATGTTCGGAATTTTCCCAATTTAGTTTAATTTCTGATTCTTTTGTTTCAAATAAAAATGGAAACACTTCCCATTCGTGATTTTCATACTGTGGTGATATTATTTTTATTTTTTCTATACTTTTAACAAGATTGATTTTGCTTTTTCTAATTCCTACTTCCTCAAAAATTTCAATTTTGGCTCTATTTATTGGAATTTCATTATTTTCAATAATCCCGCTTACTCCTGACCATAACCCCTTCATTGATCTTACTTTATCACTTCTTTTTAAAATTAAGATTTTATTATTATTTTTAATGAAGGCTGTAATTATTCTTGTTGAACGCATTCTATTTATTTTTCAACAGATTTTACCATCTTTGAGAGTTTTTTGTATGACTCATCAAGATCTGTATGTTTTGATAATCTTTCTTGGCAATTTTTAATATATTCAATTACTTCTTCTGTTTTTGATTCTTGAACTGATGTCAATAATCTTCCTATGTCTTTCCATAATTCTTCAGCTACTCTTCTAATTTCTGGATTAGCAATGATTGTTTCAATTAATTCTGGGGTTTCAGTCATTATACTTTCTGCTAAAGTTTTTTGCACTCTGAATGTTGTACCTGACATTTTTTCTGTCAATAACATTTTTTCATCTTTAGAAATTATATTTGCAAAAACTAAATTCATTAAATGTGTTAATCCTAAAATAACTGCAATTTTTTTATCATGTTCGATTGCATCAATTGTAACAAAATTTGCTCCTTCGAATAATTGCTTTGCAACTGTTAATTCCTTTTTTGCATCTTTAATTGGAACTGAAATTATATTTTGACCTTTGATTGTTTTAATTCCTGGACCAAACATTGGATGAATACAAATTGGATTTATTTTATCTGGCATCTTGGATAATGATGAAACTACTTTGGATTTTTCTGATGATATCTCAATTAGATATGTTCCTCTTTTCATTTCTTTTGCAATAAGTCTAATTATTTCTGGAGTTCTTCTTGTTGGGGTACACAATACAACATAATCTGCTTTCAAAATTGCTCCAACTAGTGATTCTGAGACTAGTATATTTTTTCCAAAATTTGTACTTTCTGTATCATAACCTGTTACTTCGTAATCTGACCCTGCAAAATATTTTGTAAACCACTGGCCCATTTGACCTCCTGCACCGATAACTGTTAGTTTTTTCACTAATTATCCCTCATTATATTGCCTAGTATATGCATTCCTTCCATTAGTGCTTTTTCATCTTGACATGCGGATATTCTGATAAAATTTGTATAGTTGCCAAATCCTTCACCTGGCGCTACTGCTAACCCTTTTTCTAGTGCACTATTGGCAAATTCTACTCCGTTAAATCCCTCTTGATTGATTTTTGCAAAAATGTACATTGCCCCATCAGGAATTATGAATTCTAATCCTAATTCTTTTGCCTTTTCTGATAACATATCTAATCTTTTTTGTACTATTTTGGAATTATTTGTTGTATCTGCTTGCAATGCTTTCATTGCAACATATTGAATTGGCTCAGAGACATTTGTTAAACAAAGTGCTTCTAATTTAGCCATTTTTTCTATTATGTGTTTAGATGCTATTCCATAACCTATTCTAAATCCTGTCATGGCATGTGATTTTGAAAATGACTGTGTGACAATACTTTTCTCATAATTATAACTTAGAATACTCTTCCAATTTGTTTTTGCATATTGTGAATAAATTTCATCACTTAATACGTAAAGTTGTTTTTCTTTTGCTAGTTCAATAATACTGTCTTGTAATTTTTCTGGTAAAATTTTACCCGTTGGATTATTTGGATAATTAAGAACAATCATTTTTGTATTTGAATTGATCATATTTTTCATCTGTTCAATTGATGGTTCCCATTTCCCTTCTAATGTTGTATTTATTGTTCTAACTTTGATTCCTGCATTTAATGCACAATCTTTGTATGCTGGCCATGCTGGTTCTATTACAATCATTTCATCCCCTGGATTTAACAATGTGCTAATTGCTGAAAAAATTGAGAATCTGGCACCTGGACTTACTAAAATATTTTCATTTGTAATTTTAACATCAAATTTTTTTGAAACAAATTCTGCTAATGCTTCTCTAAACATTGGTATTCCTTTTGCTTGTCCATATTTTATGAACCCTTTTTCAAAAACTTCTGAAAGTGATTTTTCAACAATTTTTGGAGGTAAAAAATCTGGTTCTCCAACTTCCATATGTATTATTTTTTCTCCTTTCTGTTCAAGTGATTTTGCTTTTAAGAAAATTGAAAGATGTGTTTGTTTGTTTGTTGATTGTACTTTTATTGATTCATTTAATAAAAAATTTAAAAATTTTGATGCTAATGTTTCGTTTAATCCTATTTCTTTTGATACTTGAATAATTTTACCGCGTAAATTGTCTTCGCGTTCTTCATCTGTAACGCCTTTCCCAATATTTTTTTTAACTTCTCCTATTTCTTTTGCAATATCTGTTCTAGTTTTTAGTAGCTTGATCATTTCTAATGTTACTAAATCCATTTTATTTCTGAGGTTGTTAATGTCTGACATTTTTTTATAAACTTGGTTTGATTGCGCCTGTGATGAGTGCATGATCTGCAATTGTTAAAGCTACTAGTGAATCAACTACTGGAGCTGCCCTTGGTACTACACACGGATCGTGTCTTCCTTTGACTTGGAGTATTGCATTTTTTTTATTTTTAATATCAACCGTACTTTGTTTTTGAGCAATTGATGATGCTGGTTTAAATGCAATTCTCATTGTGATTGGCATACCGTTTGAAATCCCTCCTAGAATTCCTCCTGAATTGTTTGTTTTTGTTATAATTTTTCCTTTTTTCATTGTATACAAATCATTATTTTCTGATCCAAATAATTCTGAACCTCTGAATCCTGAACCAAATTCAATTCCTTTTACTGATGGAATGGAAAAAATTGCTTTACTCAAATCTGATTCTAATGAACTAAAAATTGGTTCTCCTAACCCTACCGGTACATTTGTTGTAATTGATTCAATAATTCCTCCAAGAGAATCTCCTTTCTTTTTTGCATTCAATATTGATGCTCTCATTTTTTTAGCTGTATTTTCTTCAGGACACCTTACTTCATTTTTATAAATTGTTTTTGCCATTTTTTTATTGAATTCTTTTTCCATCTTTATTTTTCCAATTTGTGCTGTGAATGAATTTATTTCAATTCCTAATGTTACTTTAAGTAATTTTTTTGCAATTGCTCCACCCATTACATGTGTTGCAGTTAATCTACCTGAAAATCTTCCTCCTCCTCGATGATCATTATATTGATTATATTTCATCATTGCAGGATAATCTGAATGACCTGGTCTCAATTTTGTTTTTAAATTTTCATAATCTTTTGATTTTTGATCTGAATTCCAAATTAACATGGTTATTGGTGCACCTGTTGTAAATCCTTTAAAAATTCCTGATACTACTTCAACAATGTCTCCTTCTTTTCTTTGTGTGGAAATTATATTTTGACCTGGCTTTCTAAGATTGAGCATTTCTTGAATCTCTTTTTCATTAATTTCTAATCCTGCTGGACATCCGTCTAGAACTGCTCCAATTGATCTCCCATGACTTTCACCAAAACTTGTTAAGACAAGACGCTGGCCAATAGAACTTCCCGGCAACACTTTATCTTGTTATGTGATGTTTATAATTCCTCGTGGTTTTACCAAAATTTGTTTGTTGGTTAGCTGAGATGTTGTGAGTAAATTATCCGTTTTTAATTTCTTTAGCATTTTTGTGTATTTTCTGGTTTTTTGCTATATAATTTCAATTTTTGCGCCTAATCTGTTCATTTCCTCTATGAAATTTGGATATGATACTTCCACTGATTTTGAATCTGTAACTACACAATTTCCAATAAATGTTCCAGCAATACAAAATGCCATAAATAATCTGTGATCATTTTCTGAATTTAATTTTGCTCCAGTAAGATTACCTGATGATTTTAAAATTAACCCGTCCTCTTTTTCTTCTACTATGATTCCTATTTTTGGTAATTCCCTTGCAATAATTGCAATTCTGTCTGTTTCTTTTAATCTTGCATGTTTTACATTTACAATTTCTATTGGTTTGGATGTAATTAATGATAAAATTGCTAGTGGAGGTAATAGATCTGGTGAATTTCTTAAATCAAATCTTCCTCCTTTTAGTTTTTCTGGTGATTTAATTTTAATTTCATTATTATCAATTATAACTGAAACTCCTAATTGTTCTAGAAAGTCAATAAATGCTTCATCACCTTGAGGTAAGTTTCCCATACTCCCTTTGATCACTATGTCTTCTCCATTAAGTACTGTAAATGAAAGAAGTAATGCTAAACTTGAAAAATCTATTGGAACGTTAAATGTTGTATTTTTATAAATTTGAGGTGTTATGTTATATTTTTTATATGGAATTAATGTTTGAACTGACACTCCAAATTTTCTCATTGTTGCAATTGTAGCATCTAGATATGGTTTTGAAACTAAATCCCCTTCAATTGTTAAATTAATTCCATTTTTTGTTAGTGGGGCAGTAATTAATAATGATGAAATAAACTGACTGGACAAATTCCCTGGAATTGTTATTTGTCCTCCTAATACACTTCCTTGTATTTTTACTGGTGGTTTTCCATCTGTTGAACTACATTTTGCACCTATACTTGATAATGCATCTAATAATGGCTGCATTGGTCTTTTTTGTAAACTCTCATCACCTGTAAGTGTGATTTCTTTAGAAAACAAACTGGCAATTCCAATTGCAATTCTTATTGTTGTACCTGAATTTTCAGTATTGATTTCTGACACTTTTGAGGCTAAATTTATTGATTCTTTTACAATTATTGATGATTCTTTAACTTCTATGATTGCTCCAAATTTTTTACATGCTTCAATAGTTGCTTTAGTATCTGCTGAAAATAATACATTATCCACTTTACTGTTATTGCCTGCAAGTGATGCAAGAAATATTCCTCTGTGTGTATAGCTTTTGTTTGAAGGACAATCTATAATTCCTTTTATTTTTGATTTTTCTACCTTACAGTTCATGTACTTCTGCCTTTTTGTTATTTATTTTTGAAACTATGATGTTCCCTTCTAGTGCACCAAATATTTTTTTAATATTGGATTCATTTTCTTTTTTTACAATTGCCGCAATTGATGGTCCATTTCCTGAAACTGATGCCCCGAGTGCTCCTTTTTCAATCAAGTCTACGATTATTTTGGGATCTGAATTTAAAATGGTTGATGTTGCTAACCCGTTAATTATCATAGATTCCCAATATTTTTTCTCTTTTGCTAATTCCCATGCATTATTAAAAATTGGTGACAATATTTTTAATTTTTTTAAATTGCCTCTTTTTCTATTTTTTGGAATAAATATAACTGCAATCAAATTTGTTGGTACTTTTTCAAATTGTATTCTTTTTCTTTTTCCATTATCTGTTACATTGAATCCTCCATAATAACAAGAACATGCATCATCATATGCTCCTGTAATGCTAACTTTGGATTCAATTGAAGCCTCTACTCCAGATAATAATATTTGATGATCTGTTAATTTTGGTTTGAATATTTTTGCACATGCTAATGCAACTGCTGATGATATTGCACTGGAACTTTTTAATCCGTACCCTGTTGGGATTTCTGAGGTTAACGTGACTGTAATTTTATTTTTCTCTAAAACTTTTTTTGTTACAATTTTTTCAATTGTTTTATTGATTAATCGTGAGCTAAGACTCTTGTTTTCTGATTGAATTGTGATTCCTTTACCTTCAGATGTTTCTACTATGGCTTCAACTTTTAATGAAATGCCTACTGTTGCTCCTTTTTTATTTGCTATTGCACTTACTAGGGAAACTGCTCCATGGATGGTAGCTTTTACTTTTGCCATCAAAATCCTCCTAACAATGCTTTTTTCATTGCATTATAAGGCGCTTTCATTTCGTGCCAAATTTCAAATGCTCTGGTAGCCTGTCCTAGAAGCATTTCGTATCCATAAATTACTTCTAATTTTTTCTCTTTTGCTTTTTTAATAAAATCTGTATTCATTGGTGCGTATACAATATCATATGCAATTGTTTTTTGATTTGCTCCTTCAAATGATATTGGGCTTTCTTCATTTTTCAATCCTATTGATGTTGAATTGATAATTATGTCATAATTTTCTATATGCTTATCTGCTTCTTCTATTTTTTTTGTATTTGTCTTTAGTCCAAGCTTTGTTGCAAATTCTGCTAAATTTTTTGCATTTAATGTTGTTCTATTTGCTATGTCTAAATTTCCTGCTTTTTCTTTAGCCATCCCTGCAACTATTGCCCTTGCAGCCCCTCCTGCACCAATTAATAATATATTTTTATTTTTAATTGAGATGTTTCTTTTGAATAGTGGTTCTAAAAAACCATCCATATCTGTATTGTATCCTTTTAACATTCCATTATTGTTTAGAACTGTGTTAACTGCACCAATAATACTGCATGACTCATCCATTTTATCTAAATATTTCATCATTTCTATTTTATGTGGTATGGTAATGTTGAATCCATTAATTTTAATTTTTTTTAATCCTTCGATACCACTTTCTAATTCCCCTTTTGGTATTCTATATCCAATATATGATGAATCCAAATTTAATTCTCTAAATGCTGCACTGTGAATATTTGGAGATAAAGAATGATCAATAGGATCTCCAATTACTGCAAAACTTTTTCCCATATTGTTTTCTTGAGTAATATGATTGATTTAAACTCTCAATTTTCTATTTACTTTTTTTTAGATTGATGATTTTGTTAACCTCGTCTACACTAAACTGACCTGGTGCTATTGCCTTTCCTAATGACACATAGGTGTATGGGCTGCCAAGATATAGGCACAAAATCCTTGATATTCTGCCTGCATCACCCATTGCAAATGAAATTAGATTATTTTTTCCTTTTTTACTGTATAGTTCTAGCATTCTAGTTGCATCTTCTGTTGATTTTGCAGTACTAACAATTTTCACATTGGATGAAAATTTACTCATTTGGTTGATTTGATTTTTTAATTCTGCATCTTTTGGTGTTTTTTTAAAGTCATGCCAAGAAACCAATAATTTTGTTTTTGTTGTTTTTAGATATTTTACTAATTCTTTGTTTTTCTTTAATGTGTTGTATTCTATATCTAGTAAAAATGGATTATATTCTGCAATTAATTTTATTATGGCTATTCTCTCTTTTTCAGTACCTGAAAATTTACCTCCTTCTGTTTTTGGTCTTAATGTGCAAACTATTCTATTTAGATCTTTTTTAATTATTTCTAATGCACTTGGAACTTGTTCCATTTTTAAAAAATCTAATCTAATTTCTGTATAATCTGATTTTTTTAATGCTGCTTTTAATTTTATTTTAATTTTGTTTGGTGAACTTTCTGCAATTGATATACAAGTTTTGTATTTCATTTTATTTTTCTAGTATGTACTCATCTGAAACTTCCATTCCAAAATGTCTACCTGTTGCAGGTTTTGAATGAGCCATTACTATGTCTCCTTTTTTTAGATGTGTTACTGATACAAGTTGTCCATTTGGCTTAACAAATCTGATAGTCTCTGCATCTTGTGCAATAATTCCTCCAATTTCTTTCCCTACTGAAGCTTTTATCATTAACATTGGTCTTCTTTCAATCTTTGCTCTTCCTACAGTTGCTCTTCGTGCCTTTCCTTTAGAATTTAAAATTAATACTTCGGATCCTGTTTCAACTTCTGATAAGTAATTTGTTGTTCCATCTGGTGATAATGTATAGCAGTGAACTGCACCTGCATTTACTCTAAATGGTCTTGGTGATGTAAATGATGAACCGACTGATTCATTGTGAACAAGAAATAAGAAATTTGATCTACTTCCAATTAACATTCCTTCTCCTTTATGTAATATTGATGCTGTATCTACACATACTCGTTCACCGTCTCCTACTTCTTTAATTTCAAGTATTTTAGCAGGTTTCATATCAAAACTTCTAGTTCCTAAATAGACCATTGCTTCTCTTACTTCATTAATTGATGATGTACTGAAAATTACTCCATCCACACCCACTTCTAAAATTGAAAACATTTTTCGTACTTCTTCAGGTGTTCTTGCAATTGCAAAAATCTTTGTATGTATTTTGTGTAATTTGGCAATGATATTTTCTAATGGAATTATTTTCCAATCTTTTACTTCTATGATTACAAAATCTAATCCTTTTTTTGAAATTGATAATACCTCTTCTATATCTGAATTTGATAATACTTCAAATTTAATTCCAATTTTTTTACCTTTTGGCTTGTTTGCTCCTTCTTTTTCTAATACTACATAGTCTGAAGAATTTGATTTAGAAATTGTTTTTAGTTTTGTTTTTCTCTTACCTAATTTTTTTGGATCTAGATATACTGTCTTAATTCCCTCCTCTTCCAATTGTGGTAAAAATTTTGTTAATTGTGCCTGATTTACTTTCGGTGAAATAATTAATTCTCTTGTTTTACTCAATTCTTTTCATTGCTTCCTTTGCAGTTCCTTTTTTAAAAATTACTTCTGCTAAAGCTTCAACCATTTTTTCAGGTGCCTTATGTGCAAAAATATTTCTTCCATATGTTACTCCTTTAGCTCCTGCAGTTATTGCATCTTCTGTCATTTGAAGAATATCTAAATCTGTTTTTGCTTTAGGTCCTCCTGCAATTACAATTGGAACTGGTGTACTTTTTACAATTTTTGAAAATGAATCTATATCTCCTGTGTATAATGTTTTAACAATATCTGCACCACACTCTGCACCAATTCTTGCAACATGACCTACTATTTCTGGATCATGTGGATTTGGAATGTTTTCTCCTCTTGGATACATCATTGCTAAAAGTGGCATGCCCCATCTGTGACATTGATCTGCTGTCATTCCAAGTTGTTCTAACATTTCTGGTTCTTCTTTGCCTCCAATATTGATGTGAAGTGAAACACCATCTGCACCTAATGCTACTGCTTCTTTGACAGTACCTGTGAGCATTTTTCGATTTGGTGATAATGATAATGCAGTGCTACTTGAAAAATGTACTAAAGTTCCAATTTTTGGTGGTTTTGGTAGTGATTTGAGAATTCCTTTGTTAATAATTACGCTAGTTAGTCCATGTCCTTCACATTTGTAAATTGTAGAAGCTGGATCTTCAAGACCTTCAATAGGTCCGTTTGAAATTCCATGATCCATTGGAATACAAAGCATCTTTCCCTTTCTCATAATTCGATTTAATCTAATTTCATTTGCTGATACCATGTTTTGTTTTGTTCTTTCAGCCCTACTTAAAAATAACGTGTTCTTTCATGCTCACATTTCTTTAAAATTAAGCACAAATTCTTCATTAATTTTTAATCGTACTTTCTATCAAGAATTAAATAGAAATTCTAAAGGATGAATGGTAATTGAGTCAGACTACTGAACAGATACAAAAAAGTGATATTAAAGATATTTTAGAAAATTCTCTTAAAGGTAATAGGCCTGGACCTAAGGATATTTTGAGACTTTTAGAATCTGATGATGTACATTTAATGGGATTGGTTTCTGGTTATTTAACAAAAAAACAATTTGGAAATAAAGCCTCGTTTGTAAATAATATTATTTTGAATTACACTAATGTTTGTATTACTGATTGTAAATTTTGTGCATTTTACAGATCTCCTGGTGCTGAAGATTCTTACACTTTATCTCTTGATGAAATTGAAACTCGTGTTAAAACATCTTATGACATGTTTAAAATCCGTCAAGTTTTGATTCAAGGTGGACATAATCCAAATTTAAAAATTGAATATTATGAAGACGCATTCAAAATGATTCGTAAAAAATTCCCAACCATTGGTGTCCATGGACTCTCTACATCTGAAATTGATATGATTGCAAGAGTTGAAAAATCTTCTACGAAAGAAATTTTATCTCGATTGAAGGATGCTGGGTTACAATCTATTCCTGGTGCCGGTGCTGAAATTTTAACTGATTCTGTTAAAGAAATTATTAGTCCAAAGAAAATTTCTAGTGCTGATTGGATTAGAATTATGGATGAGGCACACTCCATGAATATTCCTGGTTCTGCTACAATGATGTACGGAAGTGTTGAAAACAATAACGATATTGTTGAACACTTTTCTAAAATTGTAAAATTACAAGAGAAAACTAATGGTTTTATGGCTTTTATTCCCTGGAATTTTGAACCAAATAATACTTTGATGCAAGATGAAGGTATTGTTGATTATGGTACTGGTGGAATTCAACTTTTGAAAATGATTGCAATCTCTAGATTAGTTCTAGATGGATTAATTCCGCATATTCAGTCCTCTTGGTTAACTAATGGAGTTGGTATGGCACAACTTGCTTTACAGTATGGTGCTGATGATTTTGGTGGCACTCTAATTGGAGAAGAAGTTGTTTCATGTACTGGGGCTCGTTCAACTGAATTAACTGATAAAATTATTGTCGATGCCATTCATCAAATTGGTTATCAAGTTGAAGAACGAGATAATTTCTATAATCCTATTCGTGTCCTATAATCCGTAATCTGACCATCTGGAATCAACCAGGTTCTTTGTTTTCTCATCCACTTTTACTTGCTGTTGGATTTCTCTCATGTATCCCTCTTCTCTTGTTTTTTGAGTTGCATCTATTCCCATCTTAGATCCTAAATTGACTAATGGTGATGCTGGATCTAGTGTATCTGTAGGTGCATTGTTGATTATTACTGTATCTCTGGCTGCGTCTGATCTTGTGGTGATAGCCCATATCACATCATCCATATCATGTACGTTGATGTCTTCATCTACTACAACAAACATCTTTGTAAGTGATAATTGCCCCATCCCCCATAAACCCATCATAACTTTTTTTGCTTGTCCTGGATATCGTTTTTTAATTGAGATAACTGCAAAGCCTTGGAACCAACCTGCAGCTGGCATACTGAAATCTACTACTTCTGGATGAAACATTTGAACAAGAGGTAAAAATGAACGTTCGATAACTTTTCCAATATATGCATCTTCAAGAATTGGTTTACCTACAACTGTAGTGACATAAACTGGATTTTTTCTTCTCATAATTCCTGTTAATGTGAATGTTGGATATGGTTCAACTGGTGTGTAATATCCTGTATGATCTCCAAATGGTCCTTCGTCTCTTATGTCTGCAGGATCCACATACCCTTCTAAAACAATTTCAGCATTTGCTGGAACATCTAAATCAATTGTTTTACATTTTACTGTCTTAATTCCCTCTTTTCTTGTAATTCCTGCAAATAGATATTTGTCTAATCCTTCTGGAACTGGTGCAATTGATGAAAATACTGTTGCGGGTTCCCCTCCAAAAATTATTGCCGCGGGAATTTTCTCTCCTTTGTCTTTTGCAATATCTCCGTGATTTGCACCTCTCTTGTGTTTTTGCCAATGCATAGATGCGTGTGTTTTGTCTATGATTTGCATTCTATAAACTCCTAAATTCCTTACTCCTGTTTCTGGATGTTTTGTTGCAATTAATCCTAATGTTATGAAACGACCTGCATCATTAGGCCATGATTTTATAATTGGTAAATCGTCAAATGATGCATCTGTTGATGTAACTTCTGTAACTAATCCTTTAGATTCTGATTTGGGAAATGAAGCTGTCATTTTTGAAAGCTCTGGTAGTTTTTTAATTTTATTTAGTATACCTGATGGCATGTCCATTTTAGTCATATCTGTAATTCGATGTCCAATTTCTGTAAAGTCTGTCATTTCAAGTCCAATCTCTAATCTTTTCATTGAACCAAATGCATTTCCTAAAACTGGAATGGTGTGACCTTTAACATTTTCAAAAAGAATTGCAGGACCATTTGAATACATTTCTCTTCTTAAGATTTCTGCAATTTCTAAATCTGGATCTACTTCTGTTTTTACTCTTTTTAGTTCACCCTGTTTTTCAAGTTCAATGATAAACTCTTGAGTATCTTGTATTGGCATATTCAAACTCCTCTTAAATCAGGTATAAGCTTAACTAGGTTTTTTAAAATTTACAATTATCTACATTGGTGGTAATTCTGTTTTTTTATCATGACCACCAGAACCAAATTTACAGTAAAAACATAATTCTGACTCCATGTATTTTAATTGCTCAATTTGAATTGCACCTAATTTTAAAGCAATTTTAGTTAAAATTCTATATTTTAATGGCATTGCTGGGATTACTTCATCCAAATATACTCTATAGTGGTCTGGACAAAATTTTAGCGTAACTTTGGATGGTTCTTTTCCTTTTTGATTTACTTGTTTTGTAAAATTGATTTGCTCTCTGATGTATTCATGTTTAGGGCATGGACAATTTCTGCCTCCTGGATGTTTGTATGCTGGTGTATTTTTCCAGTCAAAATCTGGGTACTCCTTTTCAAAGTCATCCATAATTCATTGTATGTTATTTAACATATAAAATTGATGATCTTTGCAAATGAAATTCAAACCAAATGTACATAAACCCCGAATTAGGCATCAAAATTAATGGCAGCTGCTAAAAAGCAAACAAAAAAAGATCTTGAAGACAAGATTGCCGAATTAGAAGCAAAACTAAATCAATTATCTGATCAGCTAACATCAAAACCTGCAGAGGTTAAACCTGCAGAGGTTAAACCTGCAGAGGTTAAACCAGCTGAAACAGCTAAACCAAAACCAACTTTGCCAAAAGGTTCTACACCAAAACCACAAGAAGCTCCAAAACCAGCTGAGAGACCTGCAGCAACAACCAAACCAAAAGGTACGTTGCCAAAAGGATTTGAAAAACCAACAGAGGTTGCAAAACCAAAAGAGGTTCCAAAACCAGCTGAAACTAAAGCAGCACCAGCAACTGTTCAAGATGCATTAGAAAATGCATACATGACTGCTCCAATGACTGATTTCCATCAGTACAGAGCAAAAGTTACTGGATACACACCAGCACCTAACAGATACTTTGTTAGAGGCACTGCACCTGTAGGAAAAGTTCCAACTAAAAACTGGAATGATCAAAAAGCAACAGTTACTGGTTATACAGCAGTATCTAACCAATACTTTGCAACAAGAGCCAGAATGGCATATCATCCAGCAGATAAAACATTTGGAAGTTTCAGCGGTGTAGCTATGACTGTTGATGGTCTTAGTGTACAATCAAAACCAAAAGAAGCTCCTAAATTAACTCCAAAGGAAGCAGAAAAATTGGCAAAAGAATCCTATGCTTCAGAAATGAAAGCTAAAGGAAAAGGTTCGTTACCAAAAGGTTTCTAATTCATAATACCCTTTATTTTATATTTTTATTCTATCTTAATTCTGATTGTATTTGTTCTTCTTAAATTTATTATGTCGTTATAATTTGGAATTGTAATGCAGCAAAAAGAAATTGATGAAATTCTTACTTATCTAAATGAAAAATTTGATGAAAATATTCCTAGTTTTGTCAAAATTTTAATTTCAAAAAAAATCCATAAATTACAATCTTTTAATCCTGACTCCTTACCTGATTCATTAAAACATTGTACTGTTGAAGAGTTAATTGTTCTTTTACAACAAGAGCTTGAATCTAAACGATTAAAATTATAATTAATTTTTAAAAAAGTAATAAACTTCTTTTTGTTAAAGTATGTGATGGCTCCAAAAATCCCTTGTCCTAATTGTCAAGAAGATGAATGGCTTGAAAATAATGAATTAAGCTATTTTCCTCAAGTAATAAAATTAGAAAATGGGAAATATGTTGTAGATGCTGAAAATGGAATTCATGTTAGGTTGTGGCGCTGTAACAATTGTATGTATGTGATGCAATTTTGGGAACCTGATTAATTGTTTTAAAAAATAATTTATAAAATTTACAATAATTTAATTAATTAAATCAATTTTTTTTATAATTAATTATTTTTTTATGTAATTCTAAACAAAATGTACATAAACAATGAAATTATTAGTTATATGAATGGCAGCAAAGCGCAAAACTAATACAAAAAAAGATCTTGAAGAGAAGATTGCAGAATTAGAGGCAAAATTATCAAAATTATCTGATCAATTGGATCCTCCTGCACCAAAACCAAAGGAAGCCCCAAAACCAGCTGAAACAGCTAAACCAAAACCTACACTTCCAAAAGGCTCTACACCAAAACCAAAGGAAGCCCCAAAACCAGCTGAAACAGCTAAACCAAAACCTACACTTCCAAAAGGCTCTACACCA
>CALCPD010000025.1 GCA_937897875.1 uncultured Nitrosopumilaceae archaeon | reverse complement strand
AATACTGAACAACCACCTAAACTTTCAACTGATGATGATCCAAACAGATTAGATCATAATTTAATTAACATTATGCCTGAAAATCCTTTACAGCCATATGATATGAAAGAAATTATTAATTCAATTGTTGATAACCATGAGTTCTTTGAAGTTCATGAATTATTTGCACCAAATATTGTAGTGGGATATGGTAGACTGAATGGTAATGTTGTTGGAATTGTAGCTAATCAACCAATGCATCTTGCAGGCGCATTAGACATTGATTCATCAAACAAAGCATCACGTTTCATTAGATTCTGTGATTCATTTAATATTCCAATAGTTACTTTAGTTGATACACCAGGTTACATGCCAGGTTCTAATCAAGAACATAATGGAATTATTAGACACGGAAGTAAATTGCTCTATGCATATTGTGAGGCAACTGTTCCAAGAATAACTTTAGTCATTGGAAAAGCATATGGTGGTGCATACATTGCAATGGGAAGTAAAAATCTCAGGACTGATGTTAATTATGCATGGCCTACAGCTAAATGTGCTGTTTTAGGTGGTGAAGCAGCCGTCAAAATTATGAATCGAAAAGAACTTGCTGCTTCTGATGATCCTGAATCTCTTAAAAAACAACTAGTAGATGAATTTGCAGAAAAATTTGAAAATCCATATGTTGCTGCATCTCATGGAACAGTTGATAATGTAATTAATCCTGCTGAAACCAGACCTATGTTAATTAAAGCATTAGAAATGCTTGCAAATAAAAGAGAAAAACAATTACCTAGAAAACATGGAAATATCAATTTGTGATTGAAGATGATTGAGAAAGTACTTATCGCTAACAGAGGAGAAATTGCATTACGAGTAATTCGAACCTGTAAGGCACTTGGAATCAAAACAGTTGCTGTATACTCTGATGAAGATACAAATTCAATGCATGTGAAACAAGCTACTGAAGCATATCATATTGGTGAAGCAGCTCCTGCAAAATCATATCTAAATCAAGAAAAAATTTTAGATGTAATGTTATCATCTGGTGCAGATGCTGTACATCCTGGTTATGGTTTTCTATCTGAAAATGATGATTTTGCTAGATTGTGTGAGAAAAATAAAATTACTTTCATTGGTCCATCTGCAGATTCAATGAATCTTTGTGGTGATAAGATGGAATGTAAAGCTGCAATGTTAAAAGCTGATGTTCCAACGGTCCCTGGAAGTCCTGGTTTAGTAAAAGATGCAGAAGATGCAGCAAAAGTTGCAAATGATATTGGATATCCTGTTATGTTAAAATCAGTTTATGGTGGTGGAGGTCGTGGAATTAGAATTGTAACCAATGACAAAGAATTACACGACGGTTTTGAAACCGTAACCTCTGAATCAATTGCAGCTGTTGGAAAATCTGCAATCATTGTTGAGAAATTCTTAGAAAAAACAAGACACATTGAATATCAAATGTGCAGAGATCAACATGGAAATGCAGTACATCTCTTTGAAAGAGAATGTTCTATTCAAAGAAGAAATCAAAAATTAATTGAACAAACCCCTTCTCCTGTTGTAGATGATGCAAAAAGAGAAGAAATTGGTGAAATAGTTGTTAGAGCAGCAGAGGCAGTTGATTATACTAATCTAGGAACTGCAGAATTTTTGAGAGCAGATAATGGAGAATTTTATTTTATTGAGATTAATGCAAGACTTCAAGTCGAACACCCAATCAGTGAAATGGTTTCGGGATTAGATTTTGTCAAATTACAAATTGATATTGCAAATGGAGAACCACTTCCATTCAAACAAAAGGATCTAAAGATGAATGGTTATGCAATTGAATGTAGAATTAATGCTGAAGATACATTTTTGGACTTTGCACCGTCAACAGGACCTGTTCCAGATGTAACAATTCCTTCAGGACCTAATGTTAGATGCGACACTTATCTTTACCCTGGATGCACTGTTTCACCATTTTATGACTCATTAATGGCAAAACTCTGTACATGGGGACCAACATTTGAAGAATCTAGAACCAGAATGCTTACTGCATTAAATGATATGTATGTTGAAGGCGTTGAAACTTCTATTCCTCTTTACAAAACAATTCTTAATTCTGAAGAATACAAAAACGGTGAATTATCTACTGACTTTTTGAAACGTTATGGTATGATTGACAAATTAACTGAAGATCTTAAAAAAGAAAAAGAAAATAAAACTGATGCCGCATTAGCTGCTGCAATCATTCATTCTGAATACTTTAAGAGTCAAGTACAAAACAATTCTAACAATAGCGCAAACTGGAAAAATAAACTGGACTGATAAATATGACTAATTTTAAGATACAAGAAATTGAAAAATCCTTTGACGGAAAAATTTTAGAAAATCTAGGTGATAATGACTACATAATTAAAATTAATGATAATGAACACAAATTAAAAATTATTAGTATGAATTCAAGTGGAATAGAATTTATCTTAAATCAACAATACCATAAAGCAAAATACCTAGACCAATCTACTAACGAAATGAATATTGTAATTGATAATGTTCCAATGATAATTAATTTACATACTCATTATGATAAAATTGTTTACAAAAATTCAGGTGGTGGAGCAACTGGTGGAGTACAAAAAACAC
>CALCPD010000024.1 GCA_937897875.1 uncultured Nitrosopumilaceae archaeon | reverse complement strand
ACTAAGGAGTGATTAGAGTTGGTAGACAAATACGAAGATCCTTTTGTTAGAATTGCATCAATGATTGGTGGCGATGAGTATCTCAAAGTTGCAAGATCATTGTTAAAAGCAGAAGATGCAACAGATGAAGAAATTGCCAGTTCTACAGGTCTTAGAATTAACATGGTAAGAAAAGTATTGTATGACCTTTTTGGAAAATCTTTGATCACAGGTATTAGAGTCAAAGATGAGAGAAAAGGATGGTTTGTCTATAGATGGAGAACACGAAGAGAAGAAGTAGAGCATTTTATTGAAAATCAAAAAAAGAAAATTGGAGAAAGATTACAACAAAGATTTGATTATGAAAATGCTTCAGACTTTTACCATTGTGGTAATGAGGATTGTCCAAGAGTTACATTTGAAGAAGCACTTGATGGTATGTTCAAATGTCCATCATGTCAAGATGTATTAAATATTAAAAAGAATGAAAAATCTAGAAAAGCATATTCAAAAAAAATTGATGAAATTAAAAAAGATATGCAACAAACTTTTTGATTAGATAAAAATAATGTACATAGTAATTAAATGAATTAAAATCTAAAATTCTGTATCTTCATCAGATTCATCTTCTTCATCATCATCTTCTTCTTCATCATCTTCTTCTTCATCATCTTCTTCTTCATCATCATCATCACATTGTTCTAATTCTATATGACTAGGAAGTCCATCATTTTGGAAAAAAATCTCAATACAAATACTAGAATCTAATGTTGAAGCTAATGTTTCAGCTAAATCTTTTGGAAAATTACCTAATCTACCAGGATCAGCAGAATATCTATATTCAGTTATTTGTTCCTCATGATGAAAATCAATTTCAATATCACCATTAGTAAATTTTCTTACCCTAATTACTTCACCAAAAATGGAAGTAGTCAAAATTAATTTCCTTGATTTAAAACATCACGAGTAAGATTTTCAGCTAATTCTTCATAATGTTGTCTAGATTTTCCCAATTCATCTAGTTGAGACTTTTCAATTCCAGAAAGTTCTTCATCAACTTTTTTAGAAACATGTTGTAATCTTGCTTCAGCCATCATGAATAATTTATTATTTTCTTTCCACAAATGTTCTGTAATATGATCTACGTAAAGTTGCATATCAGAAATTAATTTCTCAGAATTACCAGATGAAAGATATTCCTTTGCAGATTTTTCCATTTCATTTCCAATTTCTCGTGAACGTTGATGATCAATCAACATCATAGCAATAGGTCCCATTTTACTAGGCATTCCAGCTTGTTCTAAGGCAGGAAATAATGATTTTTCTTCTTTTGTATGATGACAAACATCAGTAAAGTTTTTTGAAAAATCAATTACAGGAAGTAAAATAAATTCAGGAATTTGTTTTTTATCATTTAATAGTTGGATTGTAGATTGCATAGCTTTGATTACTTTTTCAATTAATTCATGATCTTTTCGAAGTGATGTAGTGGACATAATTATAAAAAATAAAATCCAATATCTATATCTTTTTAATAAAAATAATTAAAAGATAGAAATTAGTTAACGAGTATTCGTTAACAATGGGTTTAACGATTAGATAGGCTATTTGCTTTAACAAATGCCCAGATTTTTTTGGTCATCTCACTAGGAGCGATTGGTTTTTTTCCAAATACTTTTTCTACAGTCTCTTGACGACCTGCAAAATTAATGGCGTATCCTCCAAATGCTGGTTTCTTTGCTTTTGATTTAGTAGCGGCCTTCTTTTTAGGTGCAACTTTCTTTTTTGTTGCAACCTTCTTTTTAGGTGCAACTTTCTTTTTTGTTGCAACCTTCTTTTTTGTTGTAGCTTTCTTTTTTATTGCCAATTTCTTGTAATTTTATTTGAGATAAAGTATAAGAACTTACACTTTGAGGTAATTGAGTACAAGATAGTTTTTGAGCCTCTTGATTGATTTTAATTTTAATTTAGGAGAATTTGTAATTTTTGCAAATCCTTTACCTTCAACAAAAGAAGTAGCATCATTGCCTCCAATTAGATAAGGAGATATCGTAACAATTAATTCATCAAAAATATTATTTTTAATAAATTCCCAATTTACAGTACCTCCACCTTCAACTAAAATAGTTTTAATTTTTTTAGTTGAAAGTTTTTTCATTAATAATTTTAAATTAACAGAATTTTCTCCAGATATAATTATTTCAACAGGTAATTTTTTTAATTTTGATAAATTTACATCAGTAATTTTTTTTGAAACAACAATTATAGTAGGAATTTCATTGCTTGTTTTAATAATTTTAGACTTGATAGATATTGTACCTGAAGAATCTAAAATAATTCGAATTGGATTTTTTCCTTTAACATGACGTACTGTTAATAGTGGATCATCCTGTAATAGAGTATTTTTTCCTATAAGAATTGCATCAACTTTTGATCTTAGTTTATGTAATCTGATGCTATCTTCTTTAGAAGATAACTTGGAATCATTTATTCTTGTAGAAATTTTTCCATCAATAGAGATCGCTGCACTCAAAATAACGCGTATGTTAGATTTTTCCATGTACAATCTTTCCTCCAATCATTACTGCTTTAATTGCTGATTCAGATGCTCTATGTACAATTGATGCGTATGGGTTATGCATTGGTTCTAAATCTAATGCATGTTTATCAAGAAATATGCAATCAGCTATTTTTTTGGTTTGAATAATTCCAATATCTCGGTTTAAAATTTTTCCAGCATTTACTGTAGCCATTTTAAGAATATCTTTTGGGTTTATTCTCTTTTTTTTAATTCCCATTGTTACTTTCCAAAGAAAATCCATTTCACGAAACATGTCTGGAGAATTGATCATTACATTATCAGTGCCTAACGCCAATAGGCATCCAGCATTTTGCATTTTTTCGATATCAGGTATACCTTCAGATAATGACGAATTTGCTCTAGGACAGATTACAATTCCTCGAGTTTTCTTAGATGTTGTTTCTAAATCACTTTTTGAAGCATGAGTCATATGAATCAAAAAATCAGGATTTAGAGATAATGCACGAATTGTTTCAGATTTACCAGTAATTCGCTTAGATTTTTGTACACTTTCTTGGGTTTCAGAAGAATGAATTGCTCGTATTTTTTTTGTTTTGGAATATGATTTTAATACAGAATTACTATGCTCATTTGCTCCACTAATACCAATTCCATCACATGTTTTAACTAAAGAAGGGAGTAGAAGGAGTTTTTCTTTTGGAAAAGGAGTATTATTTTTAATTTCAGATGAATTTTGATGAAAATCAAGTCTTCCCAAAATAATTGAGCGAATTGAAATATCATCAGACACTTTTTTGAGTAAAACTGCACCTTCCAGTCCCCCTTCTCTAAAATCAACAAACGTAGTTATTCCTTTTTGAATCATAGATTGACAAGTATTTTTCATAAATGTAGAGAGATTCTCATTAGAAGTATTTTTTAATATTTTAGATTTAATTCCAAACATAGGATGAATTTTTTGATTAACAGTACTATCTAATGTAATATCCTTTCCAATTGAATCAGCAATATGAGTATGTGAATTTATGAATCCAGGAATTAGCAATAGGCCTTCACAATTAATTGTGTCTTTTTTAGAATCAGATTTTATATTTGAATTAATTTTTTGAAATTTACCATCTTTAATTTTAATATCAACATTAGATATAAAATCTAAATTTTCACCTGTTAAAGCACTGATATTTTTTAATAGCATTATAATTCATAAACGTCAGGTTTTTGTTTTCCTGAATCTCTAATATCACGTATAGTATCAAGTGATTTTGTGGCTAATTTTACTGCATCTCTACTAGTTTGTGCATTTCCAATCCCACAATTCAAAGAAATATTATCATTATTTTTAATCAGGTCAATAAAATTTTGAACTGAATTTTTTGCATCATCACTTGCAACTACCATGTAATTATCACCACCCATAAAAAATGTAAGAGAATTTTTTTCAATAAAATATCTTCCAATTTTAGAATAAAGTTCAAAAATTTTCAAGGAAATTTCATATGGAGAATTATCTTTTCTTTTAGATTTTAAATCATCAACATCTAAATGCATTATGGAAACATCAAATTCTAAGGAATTATCAATAAATCCAAAAATAGCATATTCTTGATTTAATACAATATTATTTTGTTTACCGCTGTATGCTTTTAGATTAGCTTCAAATGGTGTGTTTCCATAGCCGATTGAAATAGTTAAAGTAACTTCAAATAATTTTTTGAGTGATTTTTGAATTTCAATATGATCGTCTAAAGTAAGACCATTGGACACAACAAAAAATTCATCAGATTTATTTAAAAATACTAAACAATTTTTTGCAGAAAATAGTTGTTGAATTTGTTTGTATAATGATGCCTGAAGCATTTGTAATTCATGTTCTCGATCACTACCTAAAGTTAAGGTCCATGGACCATATTCAGTAATTTTTAAAATACTTAGTTGGATCATTGTTGAATTTTTTCCAATTCTTTAGAAATTTTAACAATCGCCTCAATAGCCCTCTCTGCAACTGGTCTAATTCTAGCATAAGCATGTCTTTCTTGCATTCCAGGACCAGATATTCCTAAAGATACAGGTTTTTGATATTTTAGTGATAAATCAGTTAGAGATCTAGCTGCAGCATGAGATATTACTTCATCATGTTTAGTTTGACCTTTAATTATAGCACCCAAAGTGGCAACTCCATCAATATTTTGATTTTGCAGTAATCTATCCACTACTATTGGCATGTCATAGGCTCCAGGAACCATACATACATGAGAAACTGTAAGTTGCATAGAATTAGCCTTTTCTTTGGCAACTTCCAACATGCGAGATGTTATCTCCTCATTAAATTCTGAAACTACAATAGCGATATTCAAAATCAATTCACCTTAGCATATTCCAAAAGTTCTTTTCCATCAATTAATGGAATTCCATTTTGTTTTCCAAATTTTTCTGCTTTATCAACAGATAATGCAGAATATGTTTCAGCATCCATCATTTCACAAATAGCTGTTACAGGAGTTAATCCTGCAATTTGAGTTAGATAAACTGACATTTCAGTATGTCCTTGACGTGATGCCAATAATCCTTCAGATGCAATCAATAGCGGTACATGTCCAGGAGTTTTAAATGAAGATACAAATTTTTTCTGTTTATTTTCAATGTTATAGATATTAGCCATTTCCATTATAGTTAATGCTCGATCTTTATCAGTAATTCCTGTATAAGTTTGATAATGATTTACAGATAATGAAAATGTGGGGTAATCACCATATGGTGCCAAACCCATTATCATTTCTTTGTTTGAGATTGAAGAACTAGAAAGAATTTCATGCATGTATTGTAATTCAAGTGATTTTGCAAAATTATTTTCAAGTGCTATACATAATAATCCACCAGCATTTTGACGCATTCGTGCAACATGTTCAGGAGTAATGAATTCTGCTGCTACAACCATATCAATTTCATTTTCACGTCCAGCTGAATCAAATAACAATACAAATTCACCACGTTTAAGAGATTCAAGTCCATTTTCTAGTGACATATACTAAAAATAATTTCAATCTAGGTATATAGTTTACTAAAAAATGGGTAATTACCACTATAGTAGTAGATAATTAGCCTTGTTTTAAAATATACTTACCAAGAATGTCAGTTTCAATATTAACCTTATCTCCTACTTTCTTAGTATGAAAGTTTGTAATTTCAATAGTATGTGGAATTAATGAAACAGATGCCAATGTTTTTTTGATATCAACAACAGTTAAACTAATTCCATCAACAGCAATCGAACCTTTCTTTACAACATATTTTGCTAAATTTTTAGGAACTTCAAAATAAATTTGAACCTCCTTAGGTTTTTTTAGAATTTTTTTTATTACTCCCACTCCATCTACATGACCTAAAACGAAATGTCCTTCCAATCTATCTCCTGCTTTTAAACTTCTTTCAATGTTTACTATTCCTCCAACTTTGAGATTACCAAGATCAGTTTTTTTTGTAGTTTCTTCAATCATTTCAAAAATACATTTTGATTTAGATAATTTAGTTGCAGTAAGACATACACCATTGAGTGCAACACTTTGTCCAATTTTTAATCCCTTTACTTGCTTACCCAAATCAATAGTCATTTCAATTGCACTCCGGTTTTTTGTAATTTTAGAAATTTTATTAACAGTTCCAATTCCTTCAACAATACCAGTAAACATCAAAAGAAAGTGCAGAGTCTTTGTATAAAATGATTTAGTTAATTACTAGAAATAAAATTATTCTGAATTTGTATTTTTAAATTCATCATCACAAAATTGATGAAAAATAGAACATTTGTTTTCTTTGGCATCAGATTTGATTTTTTCCATATCTTTATTGAGTACGCCCTGAGCAGCTAAAAATGCTTCATCAGGCATGTTTAATTTTTCATATAATTTTGATTTTGCAGGTGGTATCTCTCTTAAACTGGAATCTATTCTTTGAGCTAAATCATAATAATTAATTGCATCTTGAAAATTACCTAAATGACTTAATGAAATGGCTTTGTTCATTAATGCAGTTACGTCATTAGGATCAATTACAAGTGTAGTATCATAGTATAGAATTGCATCTTTATGGCGATCTAGTTCATTAAGAGATATTCCCATACTGTTTAAGGCCCAAGTATCTTTTGGGTCAATTTGAATTAGTTTTTCACATAATTTTAAGACTTGATCATATTGCTTCAAATTTTCAAGAGCAAAAATTTTATTTTTTATTGCATATGCATCAGATGGTTTTATTTCAAGAACTTTATCACAATATGTAACAGCCTCCTCAAAATTTTTCAAATATATCAAAGATAGTGAAATATTTTGTAGAGCAAGCATGTCAGATGGATCCTTTTTGAGTAAATCTTTACAATAATTGTATAGTTGATCATAGTTTTCACCATCAAACATTCGAGTAATTACATTTGTTGGATCAAGAAGGTCAATCATTTTATTTTTTTATAATATCAAGAAGTGCTTGTGCTTGTTTGTAATGTACTTCATCAATCATCTTACCGTCAACTGTTGTAGCACCTTTACCTTTTTTTGTTGATTCCAGGTATACTTTACAAACTTTTTCTGCCCACGAAATTTCAGTCTTATTAGGATAAAATGATTTATGAACCATAGAAATTTGATCTGGATGAATTACACTTTTACCAGCATATCCTAAACTTTTTCCAAAATTACAATCCTTTTGTAATCCCTTCAAATCATTTAGATCCTGCCAAATACCATCAATAGCAGATATTCCTGCAGCTGCAGCATCAACAGGGATTTTATATCTAGAATATTTTCCACCTGGAGAGTCTTTGGTATATTCAACACCAAGATCATTTAGTAAATCAAAAATTCCAAATACAATAGCAGTAACACGTTTTCCAAATGATGCAATTGGATATGAGTTAACAACCCCTTCAGCTGATTCAATTGATGGAATGATTTGAATTGGTTTTAGTTTTTTAGATTTTTCTAAACCAGAAAGAGTTTTTTGTATTTTTTTTAATTCTGTAACATTGTTTACTTTAGGAATAACTATTCCATCAATTCCTTTTTGAATAATTTCTTTTAGATCAGATGGAATTTTTCCAGATAATGGGGAATTAGTTCTAACAAAAATAGAAGAAGAGTATTCTGAACGAGACTTTAATGCATTTTTAATTAATTTTCTTGCACTAGTTTTTTCGTCATCTGGGACAGAATCCTCTAAATCAAAACAAACAATATCAGCTTGAATCTTCTTTGCCTTTTCAAGAAACCTTGGATTGTTACCAGGTACAAAAATAAGACTACGGAAGAGCTGAGTCATTAAATGACTATGCGCCTTCAGGCTTCAATAAGATTTTGCCGAAGAACTTACCAGATAGCATTTTTGTGTGAGCCTCTGCTGCTTGCTCAAATGTATAAACTGAGTCAACTGCAGCTTTTATTTTTCCTTTGCCCATCCAGTATAGACCTTGATCAAGTTCAGCTTTTGTTCCTTGTGTTGAACCTAGAACATTAATTCCTTTGAAGAATATGTGTCTAAGATCTATTTGTGCATCATAACCTGTTGTTGCACCACATGAAACTAGAGTTGCACCGTATTTGAGTAATTGTAGTTGCTTGTTAAAGTGAGTTTGACCAATATGATCAAATGATAAATCAATTCCTGGTGCTTCACCTTTTGTTTTTGCAATTTCTTTAGTGATTTTGAAGACTTGTTTACTCCAGTCATCTTGTCTATGATCAACTGCATAATCAGCACCTAATTCTTTACATTTGTCTAATTTGTCTGGACTTGCAGTTGCAATAACATCACAGTTGTATAATTTAGCAATTTGAATTGCAAAACTTCCAACACCAGAACCACCACCCATCACAAGTACGGTTTGACCTGGAGTGATTTTTGCTCTTCCAACTAACATGTGCCATGATGTTAAAATTGTCATTGATGCAGCTGCTGCATCTTCATATGATACTCCTTGTGGAATATGTGAAACATTAACTTCTGGTAGATGAACTTCTTCACTATATGCACCCCATAGTGGACCAGTTTGGAATCCCCAAACTTGTCTTCTTGTACAATCAAATTCTCTTCCGGAAGTACAAGCACTACAAACTCTGCATGCTAAATTAGAATGAGAAACAACTCTGTCCCCAACTTTGAAACCTTGTACATCTTCACCGACTGCAATAACATCTCCTGCTACATCGGAACCTGAAATATGTGGTAGAGGAATTGCAATTGGAACACCTCTCATTCCCCAAATATCATTATAATTTAGGGCAGATGCTTTATTGGTAAAAACTACCTCATCTGGTTTTGGCTTTGGGGAATCAATATCTTCAACCTTGAGAATTTTTGCATAATTATCATCTGGTGCATATTCACGGTATACAACTGCTTTCATGATTTCAACCTAATTTACCCCTAATTATATTTTATCAGTGTTAAACTCGATTTATCTTAAAATCACGTTTAGGTTGTTGTGTAGATAAGAGAATTTGTTTTAATTGATCATCAGTTATTTGTCCTGGCATTTTTCCTTGTGTTGCCATTCCTATAAGATATTGTTCTACAAGATCAGATAATTCAGGTTTTACCATTTTGATATTGTTTAATCTCATTCTAGCTTCAGGAGTAAGAATTTGTTTTAGAATTTGCTCCTTTTGTGCTGCTTGTTCATGGTTAGGATTGTGATCTTGTGGCAGATCATTTGGTTCAGGAAAACTCATTTCTATCTAACGGTAAATTTTCAATTCAGGTTTTTCTAAAATTAATTCATTAAGGATTTCTGTTGCAAGTCTATCTAGTTTTTGCATTCCATTTTTAGAAACAACTCTACCTTTCTTCTCAACTTTTTCTAAATATCCAAGTTTTTCTAAACCTTGAATTGCAGTACGAATAATTGCACCACTTGCATCTTTATGATGAGCAGCACCATATCCAGAAGGTCTACCACCACCATAATCTTTCTTTAATTCATTAACACCAATTGGACCATTAAAGTAAATTTTTCTCATTATTGATGCGCATCTAGTATGCCACCATTCACTGTCTTGTGGAGGTTTATCTGCATGTGCTCCAGTTTTAACAAATGGAGCCCAAGAAGGAGCAGAAATATCTTCATTTTTCAAAATATTGGCTAATCTTTCAATTAGTACATCTGCTGGTACATCATAGACTTTTGCCATAAACTGCAAAAACCGATAATCGTCTTATAAATCATTTTAAGATAATGATTGGAACAATATGAGAACTTAGGCAGGAAAAAAATTGAAAAAGATCGCTAATTAAATAAAAATTCTCAAATTAAAAACACAATTTAGAAAAAGAAGATAGTCTCATAGAGACTCTTTTTAGAAAGTAATACCATAGTATACCCAATGAAAAAAAATTGGCGCCAATATGGAGAAGGTGGTAAAAATAGATGGACAAAACAGAAAGATGTAGAAGATGATTTAGAATAAATTACAATTATTTATTGAATTTCTAAAATCCCTTCTTTAATTAAAAATTGAATTCCTTGAATGAAAGCATCATCATCAATTGCGCCAGCTGCCCACCACTCTGCATTGTTTTTGATCCAATTTGGAATGATGTCAGTTTTTTCTTTAGTTAAGATTGATTGAGAATTAAATTCAAAATTGGATGTAGATACAAGAAAAATTTCAAAATTATTAGAATATTGGCCAGTTAAAATTAATTTAAATTCATATTCATCATCAGTTGGAATAAAAATAGATTCTTGATAAATTCCATCAGGAGCTAAAATACCAAGATAATTTTCACCACTTCCAATATTAGACCAAATTTCTTTACCTTTAGAGTCAGTGATACCATAAACAAACAATAAATCTTTTACAGATGCATTATTTTTATCATAAAAAGAAAATGTAAATGGAATATTTTCACCAGAAATTAATTTAGAGTCCCAGTAAATTTCTCCAATTACATCATTTTCAAAAGTAAATTTAATATCATTAAAATTTATTTTTTCACCAGATAAAATTTCTAATTTTATTGAATCATTGTTTGATGTTGAAGTTAATTTATTTTTTATTTGTAGAAGATCCTCATGTGGTAAATCAATCTTTATAGAATTTTTGTCAGGGTTAGAGATATCAAATTCATAAAATTCCTTATCAATTTCTACTTCATTTAGAGAAATTAACAAATCATGATCTTTTGAAATAGATGAAAAATCTTTGTTCAATGAAATTATTTGATTTATGCTTGAACTATGACTGTGATCATTCCAATCAAATGGGATTTCGTATGATATTTTATTCAATGACTCATCAAATATGAAATTAGAAATTTCATTATTATGAGATTTTACAGATATTGGAAATTCTTCAGCTGAAGCAGTTTTAATTTCAAATATTTGTTTTTCAGGAAGATGTAAAAAAGTTTCAAATAGTAAATCTTGAGTAGTCAAAGTTTTTGGATTTGTTGCACCAACAATAGAAACTTGGACTGAGTATTGGCCACTTTTATCAAAAATTGGACCTTTAATGGTTGGAAGTGCATCTCCTCGTGCATAATATCCACCAGCTATAGCATGTTTTTCACCATTGTATACAGTACACTTCCAAAGTTCTTTTTCTTGACATCCAATTGTGGGTTTAATTTTTAAATCCAATTTACCATCTTCATCATAAAAATATTCATTAGCAACTAAATTATTTTCATGAAAAATTTGAACCCTATATGTTACACTTGGAATATTTACATTAGTTTCAGAATCAAAAAATCGGATTGATAAATTTGGAGTTTTAGTATCACCATAACTAAAATCTTCAGGAAAAATACTTGTACTAACTGCTACTTTTAATCCATCAAGATCAATTGGAGGTGCAAGAGAACCAGAATGATGTTGAGCATATGCAGGAGTAATGGAAATTACAAAAAGGATTACAAATATTGATAAAATAAATTTTAGAATCATAATTTTATAATTTTGAACTTATTAAAATACAATTGCAAATTAGCAAGATATAATTTTACGATAAGTATGCCCACATAAATTACAAGAAATACGAATAGATTTAACAGAAGCACGTCCTAAACGAATTCTAGAATTTATTCCTGGAGCAATAAAGGATTTACATTTTTTGCAAAAAACCATCCGAAGATTATAAGGCATTCGAATCTTATACTTTGTACTTATCCTGCGAGCAATTGAAGCTTGTCGTTGAGATAATTCAGGATTTACTCTTGCATTGGATATCGCATTATCAATAAGGATTTGCATTCGTTCCATTGCAATTTTGTACACTATTGGTTTCACAATAATTTTTAAAAATACAGCTAAAAATTAGTTCTGATCAAAATGAGTAAAATGCAGTCAGCGGGATTCGAACCCGCGTCACAGGGTTGGAAACCCCGAATACTAACCAGGCTATACTATGACTGCGATAAAAAGAAAAATAAATTTCCTACATAAAAATGGTTTTTTCGTACTCGTAAAGGATTCTAGATGTAACGGTATGACCCTCAAATGATTCATTGCCTACAGAATACAAGTCAGTAATTTTATTTTGAACAGATTCAGAAAAATGTCCCTTTTGAAATCCACCTATAACAATACAAGAATTATCTGAAATTTGTGATGCAATTTTTTCATATGAACTTAATTTACCTCCAGTAGAAAAACCAAAAATTTTTGATGGATTGATCTCATCTATTAATTCTGAAAATGTTTGTTCCTTAATCTCAAGTAGCAATTCATTTTTTGCCACAATTTTTTTTTCTTGGTATAATTTTTCAATTACACCTTCAAATCTATGATAAGATTTTGGAAGATGAACATTTTTTCCAAAATGTATTACTTTGTCATCAATTGTATGTACAAACAGATTTAATTTATTTTGAATGTATAGTGGAATTGTTGTTGCTTCAAGAATTGAAAAATGAACAAGATCAGGGCGTCCACGTTTAATTTCATTTTTTATTCCTTTCATTGCAGCAAAATGCCATGAATTATCCAATAAAATTTCAGAAGGATGCTTACCTAATTTTTTAGCATTAGAAATAACTGACGGATGTTTTTCTAATTCATAAGGTACAAGTTCAAGTGCAGATTCTGATAAAACTAAAGAAATCATTTTAATTTAACATCTGAATTTGAGTTTTAAATTCATTCCACCCAATTTTATAATTCTGATTTACGTCTACAAGCCCTGTGTTGCAATTATACTGATTTAATCTTTCAATTACATGTTCACTAGTGCCCATGCTAGAACCGCCACCTAAACTAATTGTCTGATCACCAATTTTTTGTTCTTCTTTTACACAACTATTTGCTTGTTGATCAATGTACCTAAACCATGTCATAAATTCAATATTTAATTCATTTTGAGCATAAAAATCAAATAATTTTTTCACAAATAGTTTTTGAGAATCATCATTTCCATCTACAAAATTAGATGTACTCCAGCTTATTTCAAAAAATCCTATTTTTTTATTTGGTACAATTTCAAAAATCTTATTAAGATCTTCAATTGCTTCATCAGGATTTTTATTTATTTCATTTACCGTATCAGTTGGCGTATAAGAAAATGCAACAAAATCACCTAATGCTAATTCTTCTACAACATTGTTGAGATTTTTATTAAATACATTATGTAAAGCAAATGAATTACCAAATTTAACATCAGGATGTTTTTGTTTTATTTCATCATATACATTAGAAAACAATTCTTGATATACTGGAATAAACGGTTCTTGATATCTAAAGTATGATTCAGTTTCACCTGCAATTATTACAGAATCAATAATATGATAACGTGAAAGAACAGTATCCAAAACTGTAACTAATTCATCTTGATTAATTCCATTTAGTGTAGGTTTTCCAATCCAGTTAGGGAATGGTCCCAATGTTTCTCCATTAATGATTGAAAAGTAAAGAGTTACTTTATGATTATTTTTTTCATTTAATCCCATTAAAATATCAGATTGCAACCAATCAAATTTTCCTTCTACAGGTTCTACCATATTCCAATAAAGGTAAACATTGCTTCTACCTATTCCAGATGAAGATGCATCTGTAAAAATGTCATCCAATTGTTGCAGTGTAACTGATGAAGAAGGGGAATTAATTACCATTCCAATTGATTCGTTGTTTGTTTGAGTTGAAACTTGAGGTATTATCGTATTAGTATCATCAATAGAATTATCAGAGCTAATTAAAGCAAAAACAAATGCGATAACAACTAAAACTGGAATTATGCCTAGTTTTTTCTTATCCATGAGGATAACAAAATAAAAGAAAGTAAAAAAGTTGTGATTCTGTTATTTATCCAGAAGTACAACCACTGTATCCACATTCAATGCAGATACTACAACCTTCTACAAATACAAGATTGTTTTTACATGTTGGACAAAGACGATCCTCTGAAACTTCTTCTTGTTTTGGGGTTTCAATCTTAATTTCCTCATCATGAATTTTTAATGCTAATGATGCACCAACTTGTGTTTTGATGTATTTGTTTGTGATATTTTCATGTATGTAAGATAACATGTATTCACTAGGTGTAACTTCAAATGTTTTTTGTGCATTCTCACTTGTCATATGAAGAACTTGTTTATGTCTAGAACCATCACGGTAGACAGTCATTCCTTTGAGTCCAAGTTCATGTGCTAACAAGTATGAAGATTTTACATCTTCAGCTGTGACATCATATGGCATGTTGATTGTTTTTGCAATTGCATTTCCAATCCAATCTTGCCATACACTTTGGGCCATGAGATGATCAGCCCAGTGAATGTCCATTGCAGTTACAAAGACATCTTGCATCCATTGTGGAATTTCATCAATTCCACTCAATGAACCATAATTGTCTGCAATCTTTTCAAGAATTTCATCACTGTAAAGACCTTCATCTCTAAGAGCTGCTTCAAGAATTTTGTTTGTGTAGAAGAATCTTCCAACAGTAACTCTTTTCTCAAATACAAGTGCAAATGCTGGTTCCATTCCGTTTGAACAATCTGCAATCATAGAAAGGGTACCAGTTGGTGCTACTGTAGTAGTTAGAACATTTCTAATTCCTTGTTTTTTGATTTTTTCAATTAATGGTCCCCATTCAAATGAATGAGCATCTTTTGATTTCTCATAGTATCCTGCAACTGGAATCTTACCTTCAGGGTATTCAGTTTTTGAACATAATGGGAATTCACCACGAGAATTGGCAAGAGCTACACTTTCTTCCATGGAATAATATGTTAGGGCTTCAGAGAGTTTTGACTGTAATTCATATCCTTCTTTTGAATTGTATGGAATTTTGAGTTTGTATAATAGATCTGCTACTCCCATAACTCCAAGTCCAATTCTTCGGGATTCTTTTGAGGCTACATTGATTTCTGGAACTGGATAATGATTTACATCAATAATATTATCCAAAAATCTTGTTGTCTTTCTAATGATTTCTTCATATCCTTGCCAATCAAATTCATATGAACCATCTGCTTGTTTTTGGGCATAATTAACCAAGTTGATAGAACCAAGATTACAGGATTCGTATGGGTAAAGACTTTGTTCACCACATGGGTTTGTAGCTCGTAATGGAGCTTGTCTTGCTTTAGCAAATACATTGTACTTGTTAATTTGATCAAAGAAGATCAAACCAGGTTCTGCACTTTTCCATGCAGACAATGCAATTAAATCAATTAATTGATGTGCATTAATTTCTTTAACTGGTTTTCTATCTTTTGGACTACGTAAGACATAATTTCCATCTTCAGAATTTACAAGTGCATTCCAGAAATCTTCCCAGATACCAACACTAACATTGAAATTTTCTAAAATTCCAGGTTCTGTTTTATTTGTAATAAATTTTTCAACATCAGGATGCCATGCTTCAATGATTCCCATGTTTGCACCACGTCTTTTGCCACCTTGTTTAACAACTTCAGTGACAGTATTGATGATGTTCATAAAAGATACTGGACCAGATGCAACACCAGATGTAGATGCCACAATAGCACCCTCTTCACGAAGATCAGAATAATTTATTCCAACTCCACCACCTGATTTGAAAATTAATGCTGCATCAGAAGTAGATTTCATAATCTCTTCCATACCATCATTCATTCCAAGAACAAAACAGGCTGAGAGTTGTCCTAATCTTCCACCAGCATTCATCATTGTTGGTGAATTTGGCAAAAAGTTTTGTGCGGTCATCATTTCAAAGTATTCAGTGATTCTATCAGAATAAACTTCAAGTTTTTTTGCTGCCAACAATGTTAAAAGATCTTTGAAACTTACTTTCATTTGGCCTTTATTTGCTAGTGTTACATAGTGATTGATTAAGGATCTAAAATGCCACTTGTTGAAGAAATAGTCTCCTACTTTGAATTTGTAATCAAAAGCATCTAATTTTTCAAGATAAGATTTTGCTTCATCAATATCTTGTTTATTATTTCCAGATTTATCAAATACTTGGGAATCATATAACATATCGCCAATTCCGACTAGAATTGCTACTCGCTCAAACATTTGAGTTGGAGTCTCAATTATCTCACTTTTTGAATTTCTAAATAGGTATCTTGAGGCTAAAACTCTCAAACAATTAAGATCAAATTTCTTAGAAACTGGATCAAGGGCCTTTAGATTCAAAACTCTCATTTTCTCATCTCTAAGTTTTCGTCTTTCGTGTCTGTAGACTATGTAAGATTTAGCGATATCGCTGTTTCCACTATCAATCAAAGTTGATTCTACAATATCTTGAATATCTTCTACTGTAGGTGCTTTAGTGTTTGTAAATCCTTGTTCAACAAGTTTGTTAAGCACTTCTCCTGCTAAGTTATCTGCAATACCACGGTCGGCTTTAGAGGTGGCTGCTAATGCCTGAAATATGGCATTTGAAATTTTATCTAAATCGAAAGCCGTAACTGTACCATTACGTTTACGGATCTCATTGATCGTATTTTCTATTTGTGAATTATCCATTATAATATCTCCTACCATAGTAGAAATCTAGTATCTATAAACTTTGAATGGAAAAATTTTCAAATTTGAGTGGAACATATTTGACAACGGTACAATTGGTATCGTAGTGGTACAAATATGACAGAATAGTAAACGAGTATCGTATAAACAAACTGTATGTAACAAACAAGTTAATAATTATGAAAGCAAACGTCA
>CALCPD010000023.1 GCA_937897875.1 uncultured Nitrosopumilaceae archaeon | reverse complement strand
ACTCACGTGCAACTTGTACACGCCTTCGTTGACCTATAGAAAGATCTTCATTTCTTTTCTTACGAATTTCAATTAAATCAAAATCTTTCAAAAGTTGTTCTAATCGTTTTTTACGCTCAGTTTTTGAAATATTCCACATCATTCCATATTTATCAAGAGATTTTTCAACAGATAATGTAGGCTCATAGCTAGGTTGTTGTAAAACAACACCAATTTTACTACGAATTTTTAATGGATTTGAAATTGCATCTATTCCTAAAATAGACAATGAACCTGATGATGGTCTAATCAAAGTTGTAAGTAGTTTAATGGTAGTAGATTTTCCAGCACCGTTAGGTCCCAAAAATCCAAAAACTTGACCTTTTTTTACAGATAAAATTAGATCGGTAACGGCCTCTACTGAACCATAAGATTTGGATAAATGATTAACATCAATGCAAGACATAATCAAACTGCGATCTTCCTATTAATTTAGGTAATGAGATAAAATGCGATAATTCATCAATGAATTGAATTAATTTATCAAATACAGTCTAAGAAATTTACAAAAAAGGAATTTGATAATTTTAAAAGTAAAGAAAATCGATCATTTTTATCAAAAATTAATTTAAAAATCAATGAAATTTTTATTAATACAACATGTTTATGAAAACTGAATGTCAGAATCACAAAATCTAATAGATAAATTACTAGAACAAAAATCAGAATTAACTAAAGAGATTATTGATCAAAAAATTGCAGAAAAAAAAGAGAAAATAGGTGCAGGGTACCTAACAGATCAAGGTGCATTATTTCTCATAGCATCTGATTATGGAGTTACATTAACAGAATCATCAAAAATTGAAATTAGTTTAAAGGATCTATATGCGGGTGCAAAAGAAATTTCATTGGAAACCAGAGTACTAAATTTATCACCTACAAAGCAATTTTCAAGAAAAGATGGATCTACATTTGATTTAAGAACAATGACAGTATATGATTCAGGTTCAACAGCAAGTGTAAAGCTATGGGATGAAAAAGCAAATTTGCCAGGTATTGAAAATCTAAAACCAGGAGATTTAATAAAAATCATCAAAGCTTATGTAAAATCAGATTTAGATGGTTCACCAACTATCAATATTGGTTCTGGATCAAATATTGAAACTGTTGATACTGAAAGTCAAATTCCAATGATTGATAAAATTACAAAAGATATTAGTGAATTGCAAGAAGGACAAAAAGATCTTGTAATATCTGGAACCATTGATGGAATAATTAGTGGAATGCAATTTACAAATTCTAGAGGTCAACCGGGTACAGCACTTAGAATGAGACTAAAAGGAAAAGATGGCTCTGCAATGAGAGTAGTTCTTTGGGGTAAAGATGAATCACTAATTCCAAATATGATTTCACAATCGGCAAATGTAAAACTACTAGGAGTTAGAGTAAAATCAGGAAATCAAGGATTAGAAATTCATGGTAATGAAGCAACAATTATTGAAATTGAAGGTGGAAAAGAAGCAGAACCTATTGTTGCAAGAATTTTATCAGTTGTAATTACAGAAACTGGAAAAAATATGATAATAGCAGTAGATAATCAAAAAAACATCTACAATATCAGTGATTTTTCAAATTCAACCAGCATTTGTGTTGAGGGTGATGTCATTGAATGTATGCCGTCTAAAGTTTATGGAAATTCAATAACATTAGATGAAAATTCATTTGTAAGAAAATTAGAAAATGATGAAACAATTCCATCATTATCTAAAATTAGAACAAAAATTAGTGATGTAAAAGCAGATGAAACTTATTGTATTGAATCAATAGTGCTAAAAGTTCCTGAGAGAAAAGAAATCCAAACCAAATCAGGTGAATCAATTTCACTTTCAGAAATGTTTGTTGAAGATGATTCAGGTCAAATTTGGATAAAGGGTTGGAGAAATCAAGGAAAAATTATTGATAAATGTGAATTAGGAGAAATTATTTCTATTACTGGATTAAATGCTAAATTGAATAATTATGGAGAAGGTAGAATAGAATTATTTTTGACTGCACATTCAAAAATTATTAAGAAAAATTAGTAATTATCACTAGTTATACCTGACGTTGTAATTCTGTAAGAAAAAGATTCTTTATTGAATGCTGAGTAAATTTCTCCATTGAATATTGATGAATTTTTTGAAAGATGGATTTTGATATGGGTAAAAAGATCTATTGCGTTTGCCATATTTTCTATTTCCTTATCATCCATATTTCTAATCATATTAGTAATTACAATAGGAATTTTATGACTAATTGCATAAGCAGATAAATCATGCATGTATTTCATGAATAAAGAATTTTTCTCAAAGATGGATTTATTATTTTTATATTCATAAGAAAATAAATCAGTTACATTATCAATTACAATTAAAGAGAAATTACTTTCTCCAAGAGTATTAAGTAAATTAATTTGTTCAGAAGTATTTGTTATTCTAGATACAGTAATTTTATCAAGTAAATTAATATCTAAATTAGATTTTTTTTGTATTTCTAATATTCTTTCAGGTCTAAATCCACCAGTAGTATCTAAAAATAAAACATTTCCACCATTTTTAATTGAATTAATTGATAATTGTAATACTAACTGAGTTTTTCCAGTTCCATTTCCTCCAAAAATATCTATTATTACACCATTAGGAATTCCTCCAGACAAAAAAGTATCTAATTTTTGTAAACCAGTTGAGATCATATATACAATTTATACAAAAATAAGAAAAAATTTAAAGAATTACAATTTTTACAGGCGTGGCAAGGCTT
>CALCPD010000022.1 GCA_937897875.1 uncultured Nitrosopumilaceae archaeon | reverse complement strand
TATGATGAAGTAGATAACTTTGCATTTGATACATCTGATAATTCAATCTCATTTGATATGCCATTTGATTGGAGTCCCGATTATGTTGATTTAGTACAAGTTGTACATGAAGAAATTAGAGTTCCAAAAACATTTGCACCTTATGGAGAAGGAAAACAATTCAAAGGATACGTTAATGGTATAGAAATTGATCAAAGAGCAATACTCAATGATCCTTATTCTTCTGATGAAACAAATATTGTTCATTTCTTAATTTCTAAAAATGAATTAGTAAACATTAATGCCAAATTAGGTTCAAGTAATTTTGATAATCCTCAAATGGATTTTAAATTAATTCCATTAGATGAAACTGAAAGAAGTTCAACTGAATTTTATCTTGTAGATACTCAAAATTATGAAAAAACTCCTACAACTGTAAATATTTCATGGGATGGACAGTATGGTGCAAACCAAAATGTTCCTTTTGAATTTACATTTTTTAATGAAAATAGAGGTCTTATCAAAGATCTACGCTATACCTATGTAGTTTTAGATGAATTTGATAATGAAATATCTAGATATGATGGTGATGATTCAGTTAATCCAGGAATAGTTTCAACTGAAGGAATTGACATTCAAAATATCTATATTCCATCTGAAGGCCCAATTCGTTTTGATATTCTAGTTTATGGAACTGGATTAGATTATGATCCAACTTACTCTGGTATTGGTTCTACTATCATTGAACTTGGCCCAGGTACTGCAAAATCCACAATCATAAAAGAATCTGTCATTTCAGAAACACCTTCAATCCCTTCCTGGATTAAAAATAACGCAGGCTGGTGGGCAGATGGCACCATTGATGACAATTCATTTGTTCAAGGAATCCAATTTCTAGTTAAAGAAAATATCTTAAAAATTCCATCCACTACACAGGGAGCTAGTTCTGGAAATGATGTTCCAACATGGATTAAAAATAACGCAGGCTGGTGGGCAGATGGTACCATTGATGATGCTGCATTTGTTCAAGGAATTCAATTTTTAATTAAAGAAGGAATTTTGAGGGTTCAATAATAGATTTTTAAATAAATTTTGAGAGAGATAAACATGAAAGACATCAATGACATAATGCCAAAAGTACCTAACATGAAATGGGGAGCACTAATGAACAAACCTCCAACAAATGAAAAATTTGAACAAATGAATAAAATTTTTCCAGACAATGGTAAATGGCATACTGTATTTGAAGAAAAAAATTCAATTACTATAGATGGAAAAGAAGTTCTAAAGAAAGATCCAAACAAGTGGACATAGATTGAAAAATTTATTGTTAATATTATTTTTAATATTTTCTTGTGGATTTCTAATTAATTTTAATGATGTATATGGACATGGTGTTGGTAGTGAAATATTCCCTCCTGTTGAATTAGATGGAAAATTAGTGAGTGTGGAAGTTTCATCTTCAACAAAAGATGATATAGAAAATGATGATCAACAAATTTCAGTCTCTCTAATAGATTTTGATTCTAAAATTACTTTACGTGATGTTACATTTTTAATTAAATCAGAACGTGGTGAACAATTTCTTTTTGAAAAAGAATTCAAAGCTGATAATGGGTTTCTAGTTTTTAATTTTGTATCTGAAGATAATGATTCAATTATTATTGATGAAAAAGATAGCGGTGAAGATTTTTTCGGTTCATTATTAGGGTTAGAAAGTAGATTAATTGATGTTAAAGGACCAAAACTTAGCGAAGGAGGATTATACAAATTAGACATTAGTATAATTACGGCAAATGGATACTCTGAAAAATTAGAAATCCCTCTTGTTTTTAATGCAGGAATTTCTATTGCACAGACAACTACTCACGAGTTTATCGAACCAGATTTTGGCAATCAAAATATTCAAGTAGTCACATACTATGATGAAATTTCTAATTTTCAATATGAACCAGAACTAAAACAAATTAGTTATTTCATGCCATTTGAATGGACTTCTTCAAACATTGAACAAACAACAGTTGTACATCAAGAAATTATAATTCCAAAAGAATTTGGTGCACTCCTTTTGTCTGGATTTTCTATGTCTGTAAATGGAATTGAATTATCTGATGACATAGTTAACGTTGATGATTTTTTTACTGAAGGTCGTGTTGTTCATTTCATAATTTATCAAAAAGAATTATTGAATATTTTTGAAAATAGTTCAAATCTAAATGGAATGAATTTTGTAATTACCCCAGATCGTGATTATACTCATTTAAGTTCAGTTACAGATAATGGACAATTTAGAATTCTTGTATCCTGGGAACCTGAAATACTTGAATCCAATTCAGATGCAAAAATTATTTTTGATATTACTGATATTTTCTTAAAAAACAAACCTGTTTCAACAAACTATGATTTTTCTATAACTCAAGGTGATCAATTAATTTTCCAACAAAATGGAATTAGTACTGATTCTAAAACAGCACATAATATTGTGAATTTATCTATTCCTGATAATCTTTCTGGAATTGTAAATCTTAATTTTAATAATTTAGATGGAAATGAGTTTGCCAAATCCAGCATTCCTATTATAATTCATGAGAATAAAAAAATTGATCCTGTTTTGATTCCTAATTGGATTACAAATGATGCATTGTTATGGTCTGAGGGAAAAATTAATGATGAAAAATTAATTGATGCTATTAATTATTTAATTGAAAACCAAATTATCTCCATTTCTGAAAATCAATCAGATGCCATAGAAGTTCAAAAGATACCTTCTTGGATTAAAATTATTACTAGTTGGTGGATAGATGGTCAAATAGATGATAAAACATTTGTTCAAAGTCTTGAATTCTTAGTTCAAAAAAGTGTAATTACAATTTAATTCACATTTATTCGAAGTTTGAACCAGTTCACTTTAAATTTCATTAATTTAATAATTTGATCACATTGTTTAAGCCTGAAAATCTAATTGAAAGAAAATCAACACTATTTTCTATTGTAGTTACAGGAGTGATTGCAATTCTAGCTTTACCCATAATTATTCCACATTTACTTCATGGCTATCATTTAGCTCACATCTTTTTGCATATTGGTGGAATTACACTTGCAGTCTTTATTGCAACACTTGCAATATCTGCTTATTTTAGATTAAGAACTAAACGACTTTTACTTAGTGCAATTGCATTTTCCACTTTTATTGGTGCTGAATCTGCTTTACTTCTTGATAGTACATGGCCAAATCTCTATGATATTGGATTAATGCCATTAAATGAAGTTGGACATTTATTGACTTTTATTACATTAGGATTATTGGCTTTAGGAGTCTTTAGAAATGATTGATAGATCTCAAAAATTACAGGAACTAATTGATGACAATCCTGGTATTCAATTTCGTGAAATTATGCGTTCATCAGGATTAAAAAATGGTGTACTATCTCATTATTTAAAAAAATTAGAGGACGGTGGTGTTATCAAAGTAATGCGTGGTCCAAGACAAGTTAGATTTTATTCTCCAAATATTACCGAAGAAGAATCAATTGTAATTAAAGCACTAAGAAAAGAAACTCCTCGTGATCTACTACTTACTTTAATCAAAGACGATGGATTAGAATTCTCCCAATTAGTTTCAGAAGTTAAAAAATCACCATCAACTGTTTCATTATATCTTTCACAAATTGTTGCAGATGGATTAGTTGAAATTAAAGTTGTTGAACTCAAAAAAAGATATCATATTAAAGTAAGAGAGCTTGTAGACAAATTAGTTGAAGAACATAGACCAGGCTCACTTGAAAAATCTACATCTGGATTTGAAGACATCATTAACTCCTTCTAAAATTTTAAAGTCAAATTATTTGTTATTAGCACTAGGCTTGTTTGTATGCTTAACTATTACTCCACAACTTTCTTTTGCTGAAGTTTTCATTCCAAGTCATGAATATGTATCATATTTTGATTCTAATGGAATCTACACAGTGGTTGGAAATGTAAAAAATGATCTTGATTACGCAATTGTTCCAACAATAACTGTTTCAGTAGAAAATAATTCTGAAGTATTTTCTAAAACAATTAATCATGTGCCATTAGCTTCTGGCACTGAAATCCCTTTCAAAATAAAATTCTTTGAAAAATTAGATAATCCTGTTTTACTTCCTGCAACATTATCTTTTGAAAGAACTATTGCAGAAGAACTTCCAATTGCAATTCTTTATGATGAAACTTTGATCACATATGATGATGGACATCTTACTGGTAGAATTCAAAATAATGGTGATACAACTATTTACAATCCAAAAGTTTTTGCAGTAATTCATGGATATGAAAAAGTTTTAGATGTTGGACAAAACATGCAAGCAATTGAAAAAATTGAACCTGGAGAAATTGTAAACTTCTCAATGTATCCTGATCCTTCAATTACTGATGATGTCTATTACTATAGTTGCTTTGGAACAATGGATACCACAGTAGTTCCTGGAACTGCAAAAAAAGCTGGCGGTGATTTTGATTTTAGATTTGATTCACCAGGAACATATTATCATGATCCTGTTTTTGATGATACAGATACAAAAATGAGTATAATTGGTTACAATAGTTTTCCATTAGAAGGATATGCAAATTTTGAATTTTATCCAATTTCAGGTAATGAAAAATTTGATGTTACATTAGATGGTGAACCTGTTAAATTTCTCCAAAGTATGGATGAAATGGGTTCTTGGCATGTTGTTTTCAATATAGATCCTTTAACCCAAGGTACATGGGAAATCTCAGGTTTTGATAAAGGATTACCTCCTGATATGCCTAAAGTACCAATGTGGGTAAAACAAAATGGTGGTTGGTGGTCTAATGATGAAATTGTAGATTCAGAATTTCTTGAAGGAATAAAATTTTTAATTGAAAAACAAATAATTGAAATTCCAACATTAGAATCATCTTCACAAAGTGATTGGAAAATTCCAACATGGACCAAAACTATTGTTGGCTGGTGGAACGAAGAACAACTTTCTGATGATGAGTTCTTAATTATTGTTAAAAATCTTGTAGAAAGAGAAATTATCGTTGTATAGTCATTTTATTATTTGAATAATGTTATTATACAAATTTTAATCAAATAGATTATCTATGTTACCATTACGTGATGAAAATCCACATCCTCCTGGATTCAAACCTAAGGTAACCATTGGATTAATTATTGCAAATGTAATTGTATTTTTCTTAGAAGTTATAGTAACTGGACAGTTTTTTGAATTTAATAATGAAAAAGCATCCATAATGTTTTACAATTGGGGTGCTGTTCCAGGTTTCATAACTGGAGAATTCACTGCAGCAAATCTTGGTACAAGCATTGTGAATTCCCCAGAATTCCCTGAACTTACATTACTAACATCCACATTCATGCATGGCGGATTACTTCATCTTGGTGGTAATTTATTGTTCTTGTGGATCTTTGGAGATAATATTGAATTAAAATTTGGAAAAATAAAATTTTTAGGAATTTATTTGATGTGGGGAGTTGTTGCAGGTTTGGTTCATATTTTTGGTGATGTCTCAAGTGCAACACCTGCAGTTGGTGCATCTGGTGCAATTTCTGGTGTATTAGGAGCTTATTTGATAATTTTTCCAAAAACAAGAATTCAGACATTTTTGATGCTTGGATTCTTTTGGAGAATGATGCATATACAGGCACGATGGTTCTTGCCA
>CALCPD010000021.1 GCA_937897875.1 uncultured Nitrosopumilaceae archaeon | reverse complement strand
CGATGCTTATGCACATCCACATGATGAAATTTCAATTATAGCATTCGATGAATCTACAATCTCATCATACATTGCAGATATGGAACATGAAAATCCAATGTTTAAAGAAGCAGTAAAACTTGCAACTGCTCCACTGCTTTCATCACTAACACTAATGGAGAACGCTGAATCTGAATCAGAGGTCTTGGGACTCGGACTCTCAATTATAGCATTGAATCTTGGAATTTACATCGGACTTCCAGCATTTGGAATTGTCAAAGTCATTCAATTAAGAAGAAATTAATTTTTATTTTAAAGTGCAACTAGTTTTACAGTATCCATATTTTTATTTCTCTGAAAATCTTTTGTCATTGTTGTAACTTGTTCAGCATCCCCGTCAATCACAAATAATTCCATACACTTTTCCTTGTCTATTTTACTATGAAGATGTGTTGTAATCAAGTCTTCAAAATTATGAGTAATTCCTGAAACAATATGATCAAACTGATCATTGTGTACAACTAAAAGAATAGCATGAATATTTCCTGATAAATCTGAGTTTTGTTTTTCTTCAGAAACAAAGGTTCTGATTCCAGCTCTTATTGCTTCTGATCTTCCTGAAAATCCCATAGTAGATTGTAATTTGTCTAATTCTGACAGAATTTCATCATTTAATGAAATTGAAACTATTGTCATACAGTTCATGTTATTAAATATCTTATAAGTTTAACACAAAAATTATTAATATATTATAGATTTATTAATAATAACCTAAAAGTTAGGTTGAAATTGATTCCCAAGAAAAATGGAGATTTGACAAATGAAGATTATCAAGTTCCCAATGAAGTTCAGATTTTAATTAATGATAATTCAGATACATACAATCACAATATTTCAGTAAGAATCACAGATGGTAAATGCGAAATTCATCCAGAAGAATTATCCAAAATAGCTATGAAACGAGCTCTAGAAGCAAGACAGATAGCTAAAAATCCAAAGATTAAGAAAGTTGGAGATTTGACAAATGGAGAAGGGTTATGCTAAATGCTGTGGAAATATCAAATCTTACAGTCAAATATCCAGATGTAACAGCATTAGATGATGTCAGTTTTGCAATTAAACAAGGCGATTTTTTAGGAATTATTGGACCTAACGGTGCAGGTAAATCTACTCTTTTTGATTCAATGTTGGGTCTAAATACAAACTATACTGGAACAATCAAATTTTTTGATGAGGATATTACAAAATCAAAAACATATCACAAAGAAATTGGTTATGTTCCACAAAAACCTGAATTTGAAAATAACTTTCCTGCAACAGTTAGTGAAGTTGTAAGAATGGGATTGAGAAAAAAATCTGATGATAATAAAGTTGATGAAATTTTACAACAATTATGGATACATGAACTTCGTAATAGAAGAATAGGTGAATTATCTGGTGGACAACTACAACGTGTATTTATTGCAAAAGCATTAGTTAATGATCCAAAAATTTTGATTTTAGATGAACCTAGTACAGGAGTTGATCAACAAAGTATAGATTTGTTTTTTAGTATTCTTAAAGAATTAAATTCTAAACAAGGAATTACAATCATTTGGTCATCTCATGATTTGGATGCCGTAAATAAATTAGCAAACCATGTTGCATGCTTAAATCGAACATTATTTTTTCATGGCAAATCTGAAACATTCTTTTCTGATGATAAACTTGTTAAACAATATTCTGAAGCATCAATGCAGGAACATATGCACCATCATTAATCATGTCCTTTGAAATTCTAACCTATGCATTTATGCATAGAGCCTTAATTGCTGGAACTGCAATAGCAATTTTATGCTCTGTTATGGGCTTGTTTTTAGTTTTAAGGCGTTATTCTTTATTTGGTGATGCCCTTGCACATTCATCATTTGGTGGAATTGCATTGGGTCTCTTTGCAGGAATTTATCCATTGTGGACCGCATATGGTGTATCAATAATCAGTGCATTACTTATTACAAAAATTAAAGAAAAATACAACATATCTGGGGATGCATCAATTGCAGTACTTTTATCCTCAGGCATAGCAGTTGGGCTTGTAATTATTAGTTTTTCAGGTGGATTTTCCCTTGATATCTTTAGTTTTCTATTTGGTAGCATCCTTCTTGTTAGTGTTGATGATACTGTCGCAATTGTAGCGTTAACTGGAGTAATTTTAATGATAATTTTGTTATTATACAGACAAATTCTTTATTCTACATTTAATGAACGTCAAGCTAAAGTTAGTGGAGTTCCAGTAGACAAAATTAATTATTTAATTATAATTTTAGCAGGAGTAACTGTTGTTACGGCAGTTCAACTTGTTGGTGTATTATTAATTTCAGCATTATTTGTAATTCCAAATGTTACAGCAATAATGTACGGTAGAGGTTTTAAACAAACTATGTTTATTTCTATGGCTATTGCAGTATCTTCTGTTATTGCAGGAATTTTAATTTCATATGTCTTTGATATTACTCCTGCTGGAACAATTGTTTTATTTGCAATTGGAGTACTTGCTGTAACTATGGGAATTAAATCCGCAGGATTACTATCTAAGAATTAATTAAAGCATTTAATCTTCGTTTATCATAAACGCCTTTTACATAAAATAAAGATGTTACAATAATTCCTAATGCAATTAATGGTGATGCAATTTCAGTATATTTCATTTCAGTACTATCTATTGTTGTAACTTGTGAAACATCTACTGGAATTTCTATTGTGTTTACAGTACCAATTTTATTTCCTTCTTGTTCCACAAACCATACTTTTCCATTTTTATCTGATGTCATAAATTGAATAAAAGATCCTTCAGTTGAAATCGGAACTTCCTTCAAATCATTGTTATCTGGATCATAAACTCCAATACTGTCTACCACATGTTGTGCAAACCAAATATTTCCATATCTATCAAATGTCATTCCAAATGGAAGTGCTTCTTCATCTTGTACTGAAATACTCTCAAATGTCTCTAAAACTGGGTTGAATTTTGTGATTGCCGTGCCTGTATGTTCTGCAATCCATACATTTTCGTTTTTGTCAAAAAGTAAGTACTCTGGTCCATTCAGAGGAATTTGTTTTGAATATTGAGTTATTTTTCCTTCTTTTGGATTAATTTGTCCAATTTTACCTATGCCTGTTGCAGTATACCAAATATCTCCATCACTATCTATTGATAATGCAAATGGGAATGAATCTCTTTCAGGTAATTCTATAATTTTAAAGACATCATCATCTGGTAGATATTTCAAAATTTTATTTTTATTTACAATTGTAATCCAAATATTGTCATCAAAGTCCGCTTGAATGAAAATTGGTTTGTTATCTGCCATTACTGGATCAAGATTTGGAATTGTTTTTGTTGTAATTTCTTTTGTTTCTAAATCAATATACCCGATTTGGTTTCTTGGAGAATCAGTAAACCATACTTTTCCAGTATTATCCATAGTTAGAAACATTGTAGCTAAACCATTAAATGAATAAGATGAAAATTCTTGTGTCTCAAGTGAGAATTCCCATAATCTTGGTGCAGATGGATCACTTATCCAAATAGAATTTTTTCCATCATACAATGGATAGAGTGGTTTTGCAGTTTCTGGAAATTCATATTCAACTATTTGAGTTTGAATGTTTTCTAATCTTGGTTTAACTAAAACATTTACTATTTTTGATTCATTTGCATTTTCAGTTCTTTGAGATTCAATTTCTAATTGCCATTGACCAGAAAATCCAAATGTTAATTCACCTTGAAATTCTGTTGGAATATTTTCTACTTCTTTAGTTATTTCCATTGGAATTTCAATTGGGGAAATATTTTTTGTTGGGTTTGCCATTTTTACTTTAATTGCATTTGTATCGTATATTGGATTATTATCAAAGTCACTAACTTTAACTAAGATTGTATTTACTCCACTTGAAAATGGCGTAATTTGAATCTCAAATTTTGCATTTTCAGTAAATTCTATTGTTTTAAATCCATAGATAATTTCTTGTGCACTGGCATCTTTGAATTGACCTTCAGGCAAAGTACCGTTAGTTAGTAATGCGACTACTCCTAATAATATCACCCCTAATGCTGCATCAACTTTAAGGGAACGCCTTAGTTTTCTATGGACATCAATTTTTCCAGATTGGAAATTTTTTTCAGCAGTTTTTTGTACTCTAAATTGGAAAAATCCTCCTAAAGCAACCATCACACTTGCAATTGCAATTTTTAGTATTATCAATTGTCCATAAACTGATTCAGTGATCAATCCTACGTCACTTTCTAGGAACCACATTAGTAATGGACCTGTAATTATCACAATTCCAATTGATATGATAAATGCAATTGAAAATCTTGGAATTAATGCAAGACTCATTTTCTCTCTGCTTTCTTCTTTTAACTTTGATAACGAAGGTAATAGTGCAAATACAAAATAAAATATTCCGCCAATCCAAACTGCTGCAACTAAATTGTGAATATAATCTAGAATTAATGCTGGTGTTTCTCCACTTGCTGCACCATGGCCAATTAGACTTGAAGTTGAAATTAATGCCAACATGGCAACAAGCATTGGAATTTGAATTTTCTTTGTTACATTTGTTTTTCTATCTAATGCAAACCATATTCCAAGTAAAACTATCGTAATTATCATTCGAGCTAACCAAATTGTTCCAAAGTAAGTTTGAATTGCTTCTATTGGCGATATTTCTAACCTAACAGTTTGTACAGCAATCATTAAGATATTTGAAATAAAAACTAACATCAGTCCTATTCCAGTAATAGACATAAATTTTTGATGATGTTTAATTTGAACTTGTTCTAATTCTTCTTTGATTGATTGTTTATTTTGAGTTCCCCAAATGATTAATGATGCAATGACTACTCCTAAAACAATTGTTTGACCTACAATTCCTGGAAATCTTGCACCAGCTTCTGGATAAAATATCAGATCAATTGAACTTTGATTTTCTAATAACTTTGGATCAATGACAACATCTCCAACTGCAAACAAAAATGCACCAGGAACTAAATGACCATCAACTTTTGATAATACTTTGGTGGTAACTGTGTACACGCCATCTTCTAATGGACTAGTTGTAACAATTAATGATTTTTCATCTTCATAATAGTTTGTGTCCTTATTATCGATTTGATTTCCATTATTATCTAAAACTTTGATTGTACTAAATTCTATTTCTACAGGTTCTGAAAAAAATACAATTACTTCTGAAATTCCAGTTGGTGCATTTGATGATAAATTAGGAATGGTTTCATCTGTAAATGGATGTGCTGATACAAATGGAATTGATGATAATGATATTACTAGTAAAATCACAAAAATTTTCTTCATTTACTAAATTAGTCTTGGTTGATAATTTAAACAGTTTTCAAAGTATTCGAAATTTGTACCAATCCACGTAAAGATAATAATGGCTATTTGGTGTATGATAGTCGTGAAGATAGCAATTTTTACTTTAATTGCATTGTTAGTTTCTGTTGGAATGTTAACTCCATCTTATGCACATACAACTGTTGAAGTTGAGCAATACAAAATTGAAGCAGGCTGGGGTATAGAACCTCCTGTAGTGGGAATTCGAAATGATATTGTTTTTAAAATTACAGAATCTGGAGAAACTGAAGGAACTTATCGAGGAATTACTAGTGCATTTCAAAATTTAGCTGCTACTGTTATGTATGGTGGAGCAAGTAAAAATATTGATATTAATTCTGATCCAAAACCTGGATACTATTATTCTTCAATAATTCCAACAAAAACTGGAAGTTATCTTGTAGATTTACAAGGTGAAATTCGTGGTGTTATAGTTGATATTCAAATTCCTATTGAAGATGTAGAAAGTACATCTATTCTTGATTTTCCTCCTACATCTAGTGAAGGTTCTACAGATGTTTCTGCTTTAAAGAATGCAATTTCTTCTCTTCAACAAGATGTATCTAAATTAAAATCTGGTGAAACTACAACTTCATCCAATGGTGGTGCATCATATGACTTTGCAATTTTTGCATTATCAATTGCAGCAGCATCAATTATCTTAGCGATAATTGCTTTACTAAAAAGAAAATAGAAAAAGAGGATTCCTAAAATCTTGGAACGACTCTAGATTTTGCAGTTACTGCTACGATGCTGATGATTGCTACAGCTAATACCATCATGGCAATTGTACCAAATTCTGGAACAACTTTTGCTGTTGTGACTTGACCTACTGGTCCAGTCCATGAATCCTCATCACCTGGTGCACCAATTCCTAAAGATACAACTTCAACATCTATTGGATTTTCATCAGAACCAAGTGCATCAATTTGATGCGTTGCGATGAGTTCCATAGAGTGTAGTCCTTTTTCTTCAAAAACTACTTCACCATTTTGTGTTGCAGTCAAATCATAGTTAAGGTGTAATACATTGAATTCTAGTTCAATTTGAGTTCCGCCCATTACTTGTGCGTCGGAAATCATTACCATTAACTCGACATCTTCTGCGACTTCTTCATGCACCATATCATCGTGACCTTTCTCATCACCATGATCGTCTGCATGTTCTTCAGCAGCTACTTCTTGTACTATGATTTCTCCAACCATCCAAGTATGTAGCATACAATAGTATGGTACTGTACCTGCTTCAGTTGGACTCCATTCAAATGCATCATTAGACATGAGTACACCTGAATCAAATACACCATCTGGTGATGGAGTAAATCCGTTAACAGTTCCTGATGTAAATGTGTGAACTCCTGTTGGATCTGTATTTGTCATGGTTACGACACCACCGACGTCAACTGTTGCAACACCTGGTGTGTAACAACCTGTTTCAACACAAGCTTGTGAGAATCCAGATTCTTCTACTGCACCAATTGCAACTTCGGCGTGGTCTGCAAAAGCAGCT
>CALCPD010000020.1 GCA_937897875.1 uncultured Nitrosopumilaceae archaeon | reverse complement strand
ATCTACCTGAGAATCTAAAATCTATAATCGAAAATTTGTAATTTTTAATTTGACAAAAATTACGGGTTTACCGTTTCTCAAAAGTTAATTTTGCTTTGAAAAAGGGTTTTTTTAGAATTATACATCCAAAAATAACCTAGGTGGAATAGGATAGTATTAATTTACAATTACTGTGAACTAAAAATATGCCATTTCGTAAAGTAGCTGTTGCAATTATTACTCCGACACATACCAAGAAATCCTTTGAACTTGGTCTTGAAATGGCTAAAAAATTTGATTCAGAATTGACGGTGATAGAATGTATGTACAAAACTCCGCCAAAATTTTATTTTTTTGAAACAAAATCTGATAAAAAATTAACACAAAATCAGACTACAAAATTAAAAAAGGAATTAGAAAACTGGAAAGGAATTGCTCAAAAACAAGGAGTTCCCATTAAGACAAAATTAGCATTAACCGAGAATATTTCACATTGGATAATTGATTATGTTAAAGAAAATAATATTGATTTGTTAATTGTCGACTATCCAAAATTATCCATAGAAGAAATAACACTTTTTGATGATATCATAAATGTAATTCATCATAAATCCCATTGCCATCTTTTAACAACTAAATCTTAACAGATCATAGATTTTACATTCACAAAGTTGACTAACATTATCTGTTTTCAGATTTAGAGATAGATCATTCTGATTTTAAAAAACGAGTATTACATTGTCATATGTGATTTTAGGGCGGAGTGTCCTTTTTTTAGAATCGTTTTCTAATTCCAACTACAACAATAGCTGGAATACCAAGATACATTCCCAAATTCAATACAATTACTGAAATTCCAATACTCAATACTTCAGATTCTGAATTTGCATTTTCCATCAAAGAAAGTGAACTAATCATTGGAGTAATTGCAAGCTTTACTGCCTCTTTAAACATTGGATGTTCACGTTCATAATCAGCTATTATTGGTGAGAATGAATAGTAAATGTAGTTGAATGTTCCCATAAATCCAGTTCCAGATTCAGTTTGTAGTAATTGGTTGTCACGTAGTTCTCGTAACTGTTGAACTTGCTGTGACATTTCTGAACCGTAAGTTGCTGTTGCAATTAAACAACCGCCGCCTTCTTCAGTTGATTTTTCATTTGAAACTTCTTCAGCTTGAGTTATTCTATCATCAGACAGGGTAACAGGTTCATTAATTGTAAATAATTCTTGTACACACACATCATATTCAGGTGCACAAACTTTCAGAGTCCAAGTTCCATAAACTAAATTATTAGTAGAATCAATTTTATTATCAACAATATATGCAGACTTACCTGTATCTACACCCCCAGGAAAATTTCCAGGTGAACCATCAGGTTTTGTAGTTTTAAATGTAATTTCAGTAGATGCCGGTGCATCTCCAGTTACGCGGTATCTAGTATAATTTTCATCTTCATAAATTTCTAAACTGTTAATTGTTAATTGAATTCCGTCTTCTATAATTTCTTCAGATGCATGTGCTTCTTCTACTATGATTGTTCCAATCATGACAACTGCTATTATTCCAATAATAAATACAGGTTTCAATACAATCTTCAAAAACATCTGATATTTATGAAATTATTTCTGATTTTTAAAAAGATCTTTTTCCAGTAGGCACGATAATTCATGGCGTAGTGTCTTTTTTATTTTAAAACTTCTTTGATTAAGTAATAACATGAAATTATTGTATGCAGTATTGACATTGGTCATTATTGGTACTGCTACTACCACTACTTACTTTACTTACTATACTGCTACTTTCTATACTACCGATGTTTTCCAATTAGAAAATAAAGTTGCAAGTTTAGAGTCTGAAATTTCAAGTTTAAAAAATTCAATCGCATCTGATTTGAAAAATGCTTATGATGATGGATATTCCGCAGGAATTGCAGAACAATCCTCTTCAAGTAATACGTCATCTAGTAACATATCCTCAAGTAATACTGATGCCGTTTCAACTATTACTAGAACCATTGGCACAGTAGAAGAATCTGGATATTCAACGGACTGTGCAGTCTCAATGGGAGGAGATGGATGTTACACACCAGTTAATCTTTCAGTAAATGTTGGTGACAAAATTATAATGACTAATACTGATTCAACAGGAGTTCACTCATTTACATCCGGAACTGTTGACGGATTTACTCCATCCCCTGACGGTACATTTGATACAGGTATACTGATGTCTGGAGATTCATTTGAATGGACTCCAACTGTTTCTGGTGAATATCCATACTATTGTATGCTACATGCTTGGCAGGTTGGAACTATTACTGTGAATTAATTTAATTCTGATTTTTAAAAACGAGTATTACATTGTAATCCGTAACGTTAAGGTTAATTCGTACTTAATTTGCGACTGATAATTTAAAATCCTCTAATACCTTGAGGACGTACAATTTCTGGATGATCTTTCATCCATTCAACCTTTTCTAACATTTCTTGTTTATCTTGGGGGAATGTACCTTTTACAGTATATGCATTTGAACCATGATTTACTCTAAATACAATTTCTTCTTTTGTATTGATTTGATTAACTAATTCATAAAGTTCTTCTAATCCTTCATCATCATTTATTTTAACAAATTCACCTTCATATTTATCGATAAATTCTTGTTTGATTCCATTTTCTAAATAAAGCGTTAATGCACCAACATAATTTGGTGAACATGCACTAATTACTTCTGCAGTACCCTTGATGTGATCTTTTGAATATTTTTTACCACCTAAACCTAAAATTACCATACATGACATAATGTAACCTGCTTCTTTTGCTTTGTTAACTGATTTGATTATTGTTTTTGCAACCGCACCTTTAGTTACTTTTTTCAAAACAATATCTGAACCACTTTCAATTCCTAAATAGAACATATCTAATCCTGCACCATTCATTTTCTTTAATTCTTCAGGTGTTTTTTTCAAAATATTCATAGGCATTGCATAGCAGGATATTCTTTCAATATTTGCAAATTTTTCTCTAATGTATTTTAGAATTTTTATCATATATTCTGAATCAAGATTTAATGCATCCCCATCTGCAAGAAATACTCTTTTTGTATCTGGAACATATTTTGCCATCATATCTATTTCAGCTTTAACATCATCCCATGGTCTTTCAGAATATTCTTTTGATCTATACATATCACAAAATGAACATTCATTAAATGAACAACCTAATGTAACTTGAAAAATTAGTGATCTTGCTTCTGATGGAGGTCTATACAATGGAGCATCATAATTTAACATCAATTCTTAATTCATTTCACATTGCTTCATTATCTTTTTTATACTTTCTATTTTGACTATAGGCAGTATAAATTGAAAATTAGTGTTTATGTTGATGGTTCTGGTGGTTCAAATGGTGGATTTGGATTTTTTGTAAAGGAAACTGGGGAATCATTTTATGAAAAAAAATCTGAAATTACAAATAATCAAGCTGAGTATATGGCAATCATTTCTGCTTTAAAGAAATATGTAGATACTGATGATGAAATTACTATTTTCAGTGATTCTAAAAATACTGTTAATCAATTAAATCATGAATTTGCAATAAATAATGAGAAACTTCGTGATCTAGCTCGAGAATCATGGCTAATTATTGGAAAATTTTCTAATCTTTCTATTGTCTGGATACCTCGAAAAGAAAATCTTGCAGGTAAGATGTTAGGAAGTTAGAATTAGAGATCAGAAATTTCTATGAATAACTTTATTATACAAAATCTTAAATTCATTTTATTATGACAGAATCTGTCTTTTTATCACCAAAATCTATTGCAGTGATTGGCGCTTCCGATAAAGCTGGAAGTGTTGGTGCTACAATTACATCAAATATTATGAATGGTTTTACCGGAGTTGTTTATCCAATTAGTCCTTCAAGAGAAACAGTTTTTTCAAAAAAAGCATACAAAACTGTTTTAGATGTTCCAAAATCAATTGATCTTGCAGTAATTGTAATTAAAAATACTCTTGTTGCACCAGTTTTAGAAGAATGTGGTAAGAAAAAAATCAAAGGTGTAATTATCATTACAGCTGGTTTCAAAGAAGTAGATGAAGAAGGTGCAAGACGTGAACAAGAAATTAAAGATATAGCAAAAAAATACAAAATCCAAATCATAGGACCAAATTGTCTTGGTGTCATGAATCTTGATCCAAAAACAATGATGAATTCTACATTTCTTAAAATTACTCCAAAATCTGGAAAAATTGCACTTGTTTCCCAAAGTGGTGCAATTTGTGCAGCATTAGTTGAAGATGCTAGTGCACAAGGAATTGGTTTTTCAGCAGTTGTAAGTCTTGGAAATAAAGCTGCAATGAGTGAAGTAGACATTCTAAAAATTCTTGCAAATCACAAACAAACTGAAGTAATTGTAATGTATCTTGAAGATATGGGGGATGGACAAGAATTTCTCAAAGTTTGTAAAAATATTACTAAAAAACTCAAAAAACCTGTACTTGTTCTTAAATCTGGGCGTAGTCCTGAAGGTGCAAAAGCTGCAATGTCTCATACAGGTGCATTGATGGGTTCTGATGAAATCTATGATGCATTACTAAAACAATCTGGAGCAATTCGAGTTGATACTATGGAAGAACTATTTGATTATGCAACTGCATTTTCTAAACAACCATTACCGTTATCAGGTGATCTTGTAATTGTTTCAAATGCCGGAGGTCCAGCAATTATTTCAACTGATGCATGTTCAAAAATGAATATCAAAATGGCAGATATTTCTACAGTTAGAAAAAAAATTGATGCAGTAATCCCACCTTGGGGAAGTTCTAGAAATCCTGTTGATATTGTTGGTGATGCTGATTTTAATAGATTCAATAACGTATTGGATCGAGTTCTTGCTCACCCAAAAGTTGGTTCAGTGATTTCAATGTGTACTCCTTCTGGAACCTTAGATTATGATAAACTTGCTGAAGTTATTGTTAACATGTCAAAAAAATACAAAAAAACAATGCTTGCTAGTTTAATGGGATTAGATGAAGGAATTACTAATAGAGAAATTTTAGCAAAAGGTAATGTTCCTTATTACACATATGCTGAAGGTGCAATTCGAACTCTTGCAGCAATGATTAGATTTAGAAACTGGATTAAATCATCAAATGGTAAAATTACTAAATTCAAAGTAAACAAAACAAAAGCACAGAAAATTTTTGATAAAGTAAAAAATGAAAAAAGACCAAATCTTCTAGAAGAAGAAGGACAAGAAGTTCTCAAAGCCTATGGTCTACCTCTTCCTGCAAGTGCACTTGCAACAAATGAAGCAGAAGCTGTCAAAACCGCAAAGAAAATTGGTTATCCTGTTGTAATGAAAATTGCCTCACCACAAATTATTCACAAATCTGATGCAGGTGGCGTTAAAGTAAATCTAACTAATGATTCTGAAGTAAAGACCGCATTCAAAACTATTATTAAAAATGCTAAAAAATACGATAAAAAAGCCGAGATAAAAGGAGTTTTGATTGTAGAGATGGTTAAAGGTGGTAAAGAATTAATCATTGGTTCAAAATTGGAGCCTGGATTTGGTCCTGTAATTATGCTAGGAATGGGTGGAATCTATGTCGAAGTCCTAAAGGATGTTACATTCAAGCTTGCACCTGTAACTGATAAAGAATCTGATGATATGATAGCCTCAATTAAAACACAAAAACTTCTTCAAGGTGTTAGAGGAGAAAAACCATCTGATATTGCTAAACTTTCTGAATGTATTCAGAGATTGTCTCAATTGGTTTCTGACTTTAAAGAGATCAAAGAATTAGATATGAACCCTGTACTTGTAATGGAAAAAGGAAAGGGTTGTAAAATTTTAGATGTACGAATCGGTTTATGAGAATTCTTATTCGTAAAATTATCCTTCTTGAAATTCAGACTATTTATAGAACTTAGACATAATCTACTTATGGCAAATGTGTTAAAGACAATTAAATCTGGTGATGATTATATTGAAAGTCTTAGAAATAGAAATCTCAAAGTTTATCTTTTTGGAGAATTAGTTAAAGAGCCTGTAGATCATCCAATTATTAGACCTTCAATTAATGCTGTTGCTGAAACTTATGATCTTGCAATGCGTGAAGAAGCTCTTGCTTCAGCTGATTCATCAATTACGGGATTGAAAGTTAATAGATTTTTACATATTGCAGAAAGTGCAGAAGATTTAGTTTTACAAAATAAAATGCAAAGAAAACTAGGCCAAAACACTGGTACATGCTTCCAAAGATGTGTTGGAATGGATGCAATGAATTCTTTACATTCAACTACATTTGAAATAGATGAAAAACATGGAACTGATTATCACAAAAGATTCTTAGAATTTGTAAAAATGGTTCAACACGAAAATCTTGTAATTGGAGGAGCAATGACTGATCCAAAAGGAGATAGAAGTAAAGGTCCATCAGAACAAGATGATCCTGATTTATTTACACGAATTGTTGATAGTGATGAAAAAGGAGTTTACGTTTCTGGAGCAAAAGCACACCAAACTGGTTGTATAAACTCTCATTGGATAATTTTGATGCCAACTATTAGATTAACTGAAAGTGATAAAGATTGGGCAATTGTAGGCGCAATTCCAGCAGATGTTGAAGGACTCACTTACATCTACGGTAGACAATCTTGTGATACTCGAGCTATGGAAGAAGGCGATATTGATTCTGGTAATGCAAAATTTGGTGGACAAGAAGCTTTGATGATTTTAGATAGAGTGTTTATTCCATGGGACAAAATTTTCATGAATGGAGAATTTGAATTTGCATCTATGTTAGTAGAACGTTTTACTTGTTATCACAGACGTAGTTATGTATGTAAAACTGGATTAGGTGATGTTCTAATTGGTGCTGCTGCAACAATTGCAGATTACAACGGAGTTCCAAAAGTTTCTCATATTAAAGATAAAATTATTGAGATGACTCATCTTAATGAAACAATTTTTGCAGCTGGTATTGCATCTTCTCACCAAGGACAGAAAATGAAATCTGGTGTATTTCTAAATGATGATATGCTTGCACAAGTTTGTAAACATAATGTCACTAGATTCCCATATGAAATTAGTAGATTAGCACAAGATATTGCAGGTGGATTAATGGTTACATTACCATCTGAAAAAGATTTTAGACATCCAGAAGCCGGTCCAATGTTAAAAAAATATCTTGCAGGAAGAAAAGGTGTTGATGTAGAAAATAGAATGAGAATTTTAAGATTAATAGAAAATATGACACTTGGTAGAAATGCAGTTGGATATCTTACAGAATCCATGCATGGAGCAGGTTCACCACAGGCTCAAAGAATTCAGATTCAACGTCAAATGCAAGTAGGATACAAGAAGAATTTAGCAAAGAATCTTGCAGGAATCACAAATGATGTTGAGGAACCTAAAGAATCATCTGATTACTTTAAACGAGTTTTCAAAACAAAAGACTCTGTTCTTTAATTTCTAATTTATTAATTATTTTCTTTATCTGATTTTTCTTTTTCACTTGATTTTTCTGCATCGTCAATTTTCTCTTCAGTAATCCCTGATTTTTTTACGTCTTCAGAATATTCTGAATCTGCTTCAATTTTACCAATGTCTGATAATTCTTTTAGTGTTTCTTTGCTTACTATGTCTTCCACATCTTTTTTCTTACCTGTAAATTGTTTAATTATCATTATTCCTATCACAACTGCAATAATGATGTAATTCATTGGAGGTTTCAAAATTTGTGTAATGTATCCTACTTGTGGAATAATGTATGCTACTTTTCCTATGTATTCTTCTTCAGTAATTGGGTAGTCTGTTCCTCTGATGAATGATGGATTTGCATCACCTTGTGTTCTAACCGTTTTAGGATCTTCGTTTAGTATTGATTCAACTCTGTGAACAATCACTCTATTATGATCTGATGGTCTATCAAATACAATTATGTCTCCTACTTGAATTAGTTCAAAAGGTTCATGTCCTTGAATAACTATGATATCATAAACTTGTAAAGCTGGAATCATACTTCCACTAGCAACAACATAAAATGGATTTTGTGTTCCAAATGCTGCTTGTAATCCAATCCAAATTACTAAAACAGCTACTGCAACAATAACAATATCCTTGATTACACCTTTTGAGATAGATCTTTTAGCCAATTACATTACTTCCTTAGTATTATTCATTAAATTTCTTAGTAACTAAATTTTTGTTCCACATTCTTCACAAAATTTTGAACCATCTTTATTAACAAATCCACATTCAGAACATTTTCCTGGTTGAGCAGCAGCAGATTCTTCAGGTTTACCTAATAGAACTACTTCTCCTACTTTTTTAATTGCAACCCAAGGAATACTTCCTTCTGTTCCGTCATTTTTAATGATAACTAAAACCATTGATTGTGTATTTGCATCAATACCAACTTGTTTTGCTGTACCAACTTTGTTTGCATTTTCATCTATTACCATTCTTCCTTCAATTGAACTAACAGATGCAGCAGAACCAGGTTGTGTAGCTTCTACTGTAGGTGCTGTTGTAGCTTCTACTGTAGGTGCTGTTGTAGCTTCTACTGTAGGTGCTGTTGTAGCTTCTACTGTAGGTGCTGTTGTAACATTAGCATCTAATGGTTTTGCACTTCCAACTTCACCTTCTTCGTTTGGTTTCTTAAATTCTCTATATTCAGCAATTGAAGCATTACATGATTTACAAATATACTGACCTCGTTCAGCAAGAACTAAATTTTCTGCGACTTCTTCGTTTGGATTTTCAAATTCAATTTTTGGTGGACCTTCAAATTCTTTTTCACATGTATTGCAAAAATGTTTGGTAATTTTACTCTCATCTAATCTACCAATTGGTGCTAAAAATAAATCTGGACCACCTAAATTTCCTTTCATTTGTTGTTCATCTGTAACTGTAGCCATAACATATCCGCCAGAACCTCTTAATTTTTTTAATCTAAGTTCTGAACTCATAAATCACTTTTATCAAAACGTCATTTAAGTATATATCAAATTTAATTTTTTATCAAAAAATAAGGATTTAGAATATGGTGAACGTTTTTAGGTATGATAAATAAATCAAAATTACAATGGGAGTTACTCAAATTTCAGATACCAAGTCTTGGGAAGTAGATGTCATAAATTCTGACATCCCTGTATTTGTAGACTTTTGGGCCGAATGGTGTGGTCCATGTAGAATGGTAGGTCCAGTAGTTGAAGAACTGGCAAATGACTATGATGGCAAAGTAAAATTTGTCAAGGTTAATGTTGATGAGGCTAATGAATTGGCTTCAAAATACAATGTGTTTAGTATTCCAACCTTAATCCTCCTTAACAAAGGTGAAATAGTTAGCCAGCAAGTCGGTGCAGCTTCAAAAGAGTCATACCAAAGTATGATTGATAGAGCACTAGCATAAATTACTAAAATACGTTTTTTCTTATTTTTCATCCTAAAGTAATTAATATTCCAAAAATTGAGTCAGAATATGTCATTTGGTGAAGTTGATACTCTTGGAATGCTTTTTGATAAACTACAAAGTTTATTTGATGAATCTCAAGGATACTATGAATCATTTTTAGATACTAACAATATGTACAAAAAAGGTCAAATTAGTGACAAAGAATTCTTTCAAAAATTAGGTGATTATACAGTTGCATATTCTGCATTAGAATTTTTAGCTATCAAAGTAATTTTTGAATTAAAAAAATCTCAAGGTTCCAATTCTGCTAATACTCAATCTCCTGGATTAATGCCTGGAATGGGTCAACCTGGAATGATGGCAGGTGGAATGGGCCAACCACCAAGATCTGGAACCGCAGAGAATCCTGTTGGTGGAAGTCCACCAGGAATTGTATCTGCACAAGAAGCATTTGGAGATGTTGGAACTTTACCATCACCTGATCCATCTTTAATGCCACGACAAACAATTTCACCGCAACAACAACCTGGAAATGGATGTAATTCATGTGGTGCTGAATTGAGACCAAATTCAAAATTCTGCACAAAGTGTGGAGCTAAAGCATAAAATTAAAAATTTAGTTTTTTTATTCTTGTGTTGTACCACATTCAGGACAAAATTTTGCTGTCATTGAAAGAGTAGTACCACATTCAGAACAGAATTTTCCATCTGCTTTTACTTCATTGTAAGCATTACCTACATTTGCTGAACTTTTTACTGCACCTGATGGGACATATGTATCATCATCAATTAAAACTGGTTCAAAGTCTTGTTCTGTCAAATATGTCATCATTCTTGGAACTCCTTTTCCATCATTTTTTGGATCTGGCACTGAATCTCCCATCCAAAATGCAAATCTCATTAGAGTTAATTCTGGAGTAGAGAATGCAAGTGTGTGTTTTGACATATAATCTTGTGCTGCTTTTTTACCGTCAAAAACTTCCATGATGACGGTATTTTTTATTTATGTATAATAGTTTCTGGTAAAATGGACCGGGAGGGAATCGAACCCTCGACATCTTCGTTGCGAACGAAGCATTATACCCCTAAACCACCGGCCCTCAAATAATCTGGGACTAAATTGGACTTTTATTCATTTTCTAAGTGGATTTTATTCTAATCCTCTTTCTAATTTGATTTTTTTAATCACATCTTTGACTAATTCTTCATCTTTTAGAACTAATTCTTGGAGTTTTTTCTTATATTGTTCATCACCCCATTTTCCTTGACTAAACATTTCTTTAACTAATTTCACAATTTCAGATTTATTTCTCTGATGGTCACGTTTTGCTATTTCTGAACCTTCCATTAATTTTCTTTTAAAATAATCCACTTAAGCTTATTCCTTAACGCATAATAGAGTCTATAGCCTAAATTTTCTGATGACTTATGATACTGTAATTGTTGATTCACACGTTATACTTCCTAATGGAATGATTGACAAAAATATTGTAATTGATGACGGAAAAATTGTAGGATTAACTAATGATACTCCTGCATGTGATCATAAAATTAATGGCAATGGATTAGTATCAATTCCTGGTGCAATTGACACTCATGTTCACTATGGAGTTTATTCACCAATTAACGAAGCTGCAAAAACTGAATCTCATGCTGCAGCAATAGGTGGAGTTACAACTATGATGCGAATGCTTCGACTAGAAAATGCTTTTTCAAATTCTTTACAACCCCAACTTGCAACCGCATCTGAATATCATTATATTGATTATGCAATTCATGCCTCAATTTTTACACAACAACAAATTGACGAAATGAATTTTTGTAAAGATAAGGGAATTACATCTTTTAAAATATACATGAATCTTGGTGGTGAAGTTGGTCATGTTTACATGGACATGCCACCAAATTCTTCTAGTCTTGTTGCATCTAAAGTAAATGTTACAGATGAACTTGTAGAACAAATTGTAAAAAATGCGGCACAACTTGGTTGTCCTGTACTTGTTCATGCTGAAGACTATGAATCATGTGGGTGTGGAATTAAAAAAGCAAAAGAAAAAAATCAAGATGGATTATCTGCATGGTCGTCTAGTCGTTCACCTGAATTTGAAGCTAAAGCTATCAAAACAGTATGTAAATTTGGCAGAGATTATGATTGTGTAATTTATTTTGTCCATATTGGTTCAGAACAAGCATTATTACAAATTCAAGAAGAAAAAAAACTTGGAACTAAAATTTTTGTAGAAACCTGTCCTCATTACCTTACATTATCTTATGAAAAACAAAATGGTTATCTTGCTAAAGTAATGCCTCCAATACGAACAGAAAATGATCAAAAAGCAATTTGGAATGCATTATCTAATAATCAAATTGATTGCATAGGAACAGATCATGTTGCTAATCAACTTAAACTAAAACTTGATGGTGATGATGTTTGGGGTGCATTAGCTGGTTTTCCAGGAATTGGTACATCATTACCAATATTACTTAATGATGGAGTAAATCAAAATAGAATCACACTTCAACAATTTGTGAAATTTACTAGTTACAATGCTGCTCAAATTTTTGGTATGTATCCACAAAAAGGAACGCTTGAAAAAAATTCAGATGCTGATGTAACAATGATTGATTTAAAAAAAGAAAAGAAAGTAACTTCTGAGTTGTTTGGGGGGTTTTCAGATTATATTGTATATGAAGGACGAAATCTGAAAGGATGGCCTGTTAAAACTATGGTGAGAGGTGAATTAGTTGCTGATAATTTTGAAGTAATTGGTAAACTTGGTCATGGAAAACATGTTTCAAGAACTATCAATTCTAAATAATTTCAAATTTACCATTTGTTTTGGCTTTGTAAATTATATCTGGTTTTCTTATAAAAATACCTGACTCTAAAACTCCTGTTGTCTGTTTGATTTTTTGTGTTAATGCTTTGGGATTTTTTATTGTTCCAAAGTTGCAATCTAAAATTATGTTTCCATTTTCTGTAAAAAATGGATAACCTCTATCTAAAGAACGTATTTTAGATTCCCCACCTAATTTTTTAATAGATTTAATTACTGAATTTCTTGCCAATGGATGAATTTCTACTGGTACAGTTCTTGTAAATTTTTTAACAAATTTTGTTTTATCTGCCATCACTACAACTTTTTTTGCAAGACTAAACAAAATATTTTCTCGTAGTAATGCTCCACCACCACCTTTGATGACAAATTTTTCTGAATCAATTTGATCTGCACCATCAAATACAATATCTATGTGGTTTACTTGATCAGATTCTACTAATTGTATACCTGCTTTTTCTGCAACTAGTTTAATTTGCAATGATGTTGGTATGCCTTTGATATTGTAATTCTTTAATTTAATTAATTTTGCAAGTGATTTTACTAATGAAGTTGCAGCTCTACCACTACCTAATCCAATTACTTGATTATTTTTAATTAATTTTAATGCATCATTTGATAATGCCTCCATGGCACCATCATACGACAATTATTCTACCTCTGCTTGATCAAGTTTTGATAAAACTCTCATAATATCACCCTTGATTTTATCTAAATCATCGGTATCATCGTCAAAATCATCATCCATTGTTGTTACTTTTGGTTTTTGCTCTGGTTGTGGAAGTGCTTTGTGTTCTGTTATTTTTGCTACTTCTTTATCTAAATCTAGTTTATTTTCAAATGCAATTCCAGGTTTTGGTGAAATTGATTGAATAATTTCTACTTTATCTTCTACTTTTGATTTAGGTTGAATTATTTCTTTTACAATCTCTTCTTTTGGTTTGATTAATTCAGTTTGAATTATTTTTGGTTGTGGCATTGGTTTTACTATTTCTTTCTTTTCAAATAATGGGAATTTTGGTTCAGTTTTTGAAATATTTGTTAGTGTTGTTAATTCAAATGATTGTCTTGATTTTGTAGGTGGTATTGCAATTGGATCTATTTTCTTTTCTTTTGGTTTTTCAAAATTAAATGACTCTTTGATTGATTTTGAAATTTGTTGTTTAATTTCTTCTTTTTCTTGTTTTATTTCGGGTGTTTGAATTTTTGAACTTGATATTTTTGATGATAAATCATATAATCTTTCATCTAGTTTTGATAATTTTTGATCCATTAAACTAATCAAACCATCTCCAACTGGACCTAAGTCTGGGTGATTACTTGCTTGCTCCAGTTTTTCTAATTTAGCTAAAATAATTCCTAATTGATGTTGATATTTTAGTAGTAATTTGTCTTTTTGAATTTTGGAAAATTCATCTTCAGCTTGATATAATCTTGAAATTGTTTTTGTAAGAATATCTTTTTCAATTTTTAAAGAATTAATTTGATTTTTAATATGTGAACTAGCACCTAAACTTAATAATTGATTTTTATCTCTGGGCATTTTTCTTACGGCAGCTGCTGTTGCAACACCTGCAATTGAACTAAGAATTAAAACAATTTCTTGCATCTATGTATACCATTTAATCCAGGAATACTTTCTTCGTTTAGCCTCTGGGAACCCACAACTTGCGCATTGATGATGACGCTTGTGAAGTGAATTTTTACCACATCTTCTACATCTAATATGGACTTTCTTTTTTGTAAATCCACCCATAGAAGTAGTACCCTTTGTCATTCCAAATCACCTAATTTGTTGGTGGTGGAGGAGATATCATTACGACATTGTCTCCTCTGACTACAATGGAACCAAGGCTTTTTGTCTCGCCTTCAGCAGGTATTTCTTCTGAAGAATCGAGTAGCAGATTCATGTGTTGATCAAAACCTAAGAGATTACCTCTGATGGTTTTGCTTCCTTTGAGTTTTATTAATACAACTTGATTAATACTCTCATCCAATACTTTTACTGCCATATCAACGGACATCTATATCACTCATTGACTTCCATGTTGAGGGATTATATTAAAATATCATTGTGTGTCTATTGCCTATTTTCAGTAAGGTAAGTTTGACACTTTTTTGATAAATTTTGCATTATTTCGTTCAAAATCTTATTTCCATCTTTTTTTGTTGCTTTTGTTGGATCGCCCCAAATTCCATTTTTGGTAGCTTTTGGAAATGATTTATTTGCTAATTTTCCAACTTTGATAATTTCTTGCTTTGTCATTTTATCTGTGATCAATCCTTTTTTTGCTAGTTTCATCTTAACATTTTTTGAAATTGCTAACATTAGGGATGTTTCTACAAATCCTGCATGATCAAAATTTCTATCCATAAAATGCCAATATGATAATGGAAAAACTTTAACTCTATTTTTTAAAATTTTCTTAATTTTTATATCAATATTTTTAATTGATTTTAAATTTCCATGATGACCATTAATTATGAAAATTGTTTTAACATTATTTTCTAATAATGATGCACACAAATCTATTAGGACTGTACGTAATGTTGATTCCCTTACACTTAGATTAAAAAATGGTGCATGCTCAAATGAAACTCCATACGTTATGGTTGGAAGTAGAAGGTATCCATGTTTATCTGCTAATTTTCTTGCCACTTCTGATACAATATCTGAATCAGTTGAAATTGGTAAGTGTGGACCATGTTGTTCTATTGAACCAATTGGAATAATTGCAATTTTCTTCTTATTTTTAATTATTTTTCTAAGAATTGGATCAAATTGAGTTTTAATTTCTGTCATTTAATTCACTTTGATTTTATGTGAACTTTTCTCCAACGAACTTCTAATTTATTTTCTAGATGCATTTTTGTTGCTTTTAGTAACGTATCTGCCTCAAGTTTTTGTCCTTTATTTTTAATTTTTTCTAATGTGTCATTTGGATTAACTTTAAAGGAATCTTGAAAAATAATTGGTCCTTGATCTAAATTCTCTGTTACATAATGTGATGTTACACCAACAATTTTTGTACCTCTTTCATAAGCTTGAGCATATGCTGATGCACCAGGAAAAGCTGGTAGCAATGATGGATGAATGTTAATTATTCTATTTGGATATCTCCAAACAAAATTAGGACTAAGTATTCTCATATATCTTGCAAGTGAGATTAAATCAATATTATATTTTTTACAAATTTGAATAATTTTCTCTTCAGCTTTTTCTTGATTTTTTTCCTCTACTACGACAAATGGAATTTTTGCTTTTTTTGCTATTGATTCTAATACTTTTTCTGTACCTATAATTACTGAAATTTTACCTTTGAGTAATTTTCTATTTGAAATAAATGTTTGAAGACAAAGTGGTTCTTTTGTAACAAATACTGCAATATTTTTCTCTAAATTAGTCTCATGATGCGTGTTAACATCCATCTTTTCTTTTTTTGCCAAGTTTTGAATTTCAATATCAAATTTTTTAACATCTAATTTTTTAGAAAATGAAACTTCAAGATACATTCCAAAGAGATTTTTGATTACATTTTGATTCACTTTTTCAATATTACCTCCTCTTGAAAATGCAAAATTAGTGAATGTAGCTACAATACCTTCTCTATCTTTGCCCACGACTGTAATTCCAACTACTGTTTTTTTCATAACTTTGTATGATGAGGTTTTTCTCATTATTAATCATTCACAGAAAGATAATTGGTGCGGGAGGTGGGATTCGAACCCACGAACTCCTAAGAGATAGGGTCCTAAGCCCTACGCCTTTGACCAGGCTGGGCGACTCCCGCAACGACCTTGCCATTAAACACAAATTTATCTATTATTGAATAACATCATGGCAAAATTTTTTGGAACTAATGGGATTAGGGGAGTATTTCCTGATGATTTTAATTTAGAATTTATTCATGATATGACATTATCTATTGGAACTTACTTTGAAAAAGGACCTATTTTGATTGGCTATGATGGACGAGACTCCAGTCCATTAATTTGTAAAATTATTACTTCTACTCTTAATTCCATTGGAATTAATTGTAACATAGCCGGACTAGTTCCAACCCCTTGTCTTGAATATGCAGTAAAATCTCTTGGTTATTCTGGTGGAATAATGATTACTGCTTCACATAACCCTCCACAATACAATGGAATAAAACCTGCAGGAAAGGATGGTGTTGAAATTTCACGTGAAGATGAATTATTAATTGAAGATATTTATTTGAAAAAAAATTGGTTATCTAACCCTGAAAAATGGGGAACCACTGAAGAGGAAACTAGATCAATTGAAACATATCTTAATGGAATTAAATCTCATGTTAATTCTAAACTTATAGAATCTAAATCTTTCAAAGTTGTTTTAGATTTAGGAAATGGTGCACAAGCTGTTACTGCACCTGATTTTTGTAAAAAAGTAAATTGTGAAACAATTCTTGTAAATGAAACAATAGATGGAAAATTTCCAGGACGTGGTTCTGAACCAACACCTCAAAATCTTTCTGTTCTTTCAAAAACTGTAGTAGAAAATCAAGCTGATTTTGGAATTGCATTTGATGGTGATGGTGATCGAAGTATTTTTTGTGACAATCTGGGAAATATTTTAACTGGAGATAGATCTGCATTGATATTAATTCAACACATTTTAACTAAAAATCCTAATTCATTAGTTGTCACTTGCTTGAATTCTGGTACAAATACTGAAGTCTTGACTGAAAAATATAATTCCAAAGTTATCCGTACTAAAGTTGGAAGTGTTGAGGTTTCAAGAAAAATGCTTTCAACAAATGCATTAATTGGATTTGAAGAAAATGGTGGATTCATGTTTGGAAAACATAATCAAGTTAGAGATGGTTGCATGAGTTTAGCATTAATGCTTGATCTTTTAGCAATTGCAGATAATACACTTTCAGATCAAATTTCTAAGTTACCTCAATCATTTACTACTAAGGATAAAATTCAATGTTCATCTCAAGATGCTAAACAAATAATTTCATCATTAAAAACTGAATTTCCAGAATCTGATCTCTCTGATGGTATCAAAATTATTATTGATTCTAAAAATTGGGTGATGATAAGACCAAGTGGAACTGAACCAATTGTTAGAATTTATGCTGAATCTGAAAGTCAAGAGAAATTAGAGGCTCTAATGATTAAATTTCTTCAAAAAGTTAAGTCTATCATTTCCAGATAACACTTTTAATACCAAACACTGGATTCGATAATACTATGGGAAAAGCCTATTACGTAAAATTTGAAACTCCTGAAGATTTGGTTAGTCCAATCTTAGAAGCTGTTAGAGTTGCATCAACTAGCGGTAAAGTCAAAAAAGGAACAAATGAAGCAACAAAGGCTATTGAACGTGGTACTAGTAAATTAATTGTAATTGCTGAAGATGTTGAACCACCAGAGGTAGTAGCACATCTTCCAATTCTATGTGAAGAACAAGGTGCAGCATATGCATTTGTTCCAAATAAAGAAGAATTAGGCAAATCATTAGGTATTGATATTACTTCAGCCGCTGCAGCAATTTTGGACGCTGGCGATGCACAACATATCGTCGACCAAGTTACAACTAAAATTGCTGAACTTAAAGGCGGTAAATCTGAACAATGAGTGCAACTGAAGAAGTAGTAGAATCTGAAATTATTCAAATTGTTGGTAGAACTGGTATTGCCGGTGAAGTAATTCAAGTTAGAGTTAAAGTTCTTACTGGTAAGGATAAAGGTAGAATTCTTACAAGAAATGTTAAAGGTTCTGTTAGAATGAATGAAATTTTAATGCTAAGAGAAACAGAAAGGGAAGCTAAGAAAATTAAATAGGTGATATGATTGAGTCTTTTAGTTAAACCATGCAGTTTTTGTGATAGACCTGTTGCAAAAGGTTCTGGAACAATGTTTGCTAAAAATGATGGAACTGTTTTATGGTTTTGTTCAGCAAAATGTAAAAAAAATGCATTAGTTCTAAAACGTGATCCAAGAAAATTGAAATGGACAAAGAAACATGTCAAAGGCGGAATTAGAAAGAATTAGAATTGACTGAGCAATCATTATTTATTGTAAAACCTGACGCTGTAGCTAGAAATCTAGTTGGAGAAGTGGTATCAAGATTTGAAAGAAAAGGTTTCAAACTTTTGAAATTAAAGATGTTTACATTTACTCAAGCACAAGCTGAAAATTTCTATGGTGTTCATAAGGACAAACCATTCTTTGGAGAATTAACATCATTTATCACGTCAGGCCCTGTTGTAGCTGCTATTATTGAAGGTAATAATGCAATTGCTACTACCAGAATTATGATTGGCGCCACTAAATCATTTGAAGCAGATCCTGGTTCCATTAGGGGTGACTTTGGTTTAGGATTTAGTGAAAATATTATTCATGCATCAGATTCACAAGAAAGTTTTGATCACGAATCAAAGGTAGCATTTGAGTGATATGATTTGCAAATTCGTCAACCCATAGTAGCAGTTCTTGGTCACGTAGATTCTGGTAAAACATCTCTATTAGATAGAATTCGTGGAACTGGTGTACAAGGTAGAGAAGCAGGTGGAATTACTCAACATATTGGCGCAAGTTTTCTTCCATCTGAAACTATCAAAGAAATGTGTGGACCACTTTACAAAAAATTAGAAAAATCAGAACATAAAGTTCCTGGACTTTTAGTAATTGATACACCTGGACACGAAGTATTTACCAATCTTCGTTCTAGAGGAGGATCTGCTGCTGATATTGCAATACTGGTAGTTGATGTTAATCGTGGATTTCAACCACAAACAAATGAAAGTTTAAAAATTTTACAAAGTCGAAAAGTTCCATTTCTTGTTGCATTAAACAAATGTGATCAAATTTCTGGATGGCGAAAATCTGAAACTAAATTTATTTCACAAGCAATTAAAGAACAAGATGCATCTATTCAAACTGATTTAGATCAAAAAATTTATGACGTTGTTGGAACTCTATCTATCTTAGGATACAAATCTGAAGCATTCTATCGTATTGAAGATTTTAAATCTGAAATTGCTATAGTTCCAATATCTGCACGTTCTGGTGTCGGAATTCCCGAATTACTAAGTGTTTTAGTTGGATTAACTCAACAGTATTTACAAAAAAGATTAGATCAGGAAGAAAAAGAACCACGTGGAATTGTTCTTGAAGTAAAAGATGAAGTTGGATTAGGACAAACTGCCAATGTAATTTTGATTGATGGTACTATTAAAAAAGAAAATAGTATTGTTGTTGCAAAACGTGATGCTGTGATTGTTACCAAACCTAAGGCATTACTTTTACCAAAACCTCTTGATGAAATGCGAGATCCTAGAGATAAATTCAAACCAGTTCCTCAAGTTGATGCTGCAGCTGGTCTAAAAATTGCCTCACCTGATCTTGAAGGCGTTCTTCCAGGAAGTACTCTTTATGTTGCAAAAAATGCAGATGAAATTGAAAAATTTACCAAACTCATAGAATCTGAAATGCAATCTATGTTTATTGATACAGAAACTAATGGAATTATTTTAAAATGTGACACCATAGGCTCACTTGAAGCTATTGTTGAAATGTTAAAACGCTCTCAAGTTCCAGTAGCAAAAGCTGACATTGGACCTGTAAATAGACGAGATGTTATTGAAGCCAAAGCTATTAAAGAAAAAGATCGACATCTTGGAATTGTTTTGGCATTTAATGTTAAGATATTACCTGATGCACTAGAGGAATCTGAAACAAGCCATATCAAATTATTTGAAGATAAAGTAATCTACAGTTTAATTGATAATTATAATGCATGGGTTGAAGAGGATTCTGCAAATGAAGAAGATGCAATGTTTGCAGAATTAACACCAATTTCAAAATTCACATTTATGAAAGGAATGGTATTTCGTAACAATAACCCTGCAGTTTTTGGTGTACGTATTGATGTTGGAAATTTAAAACACAAAATACCATTTATGAATATGTCTGGAAGAAAAGTTGGAACTATCCATCAACTTCAACTTGATAAAAAAACAGTATCCTCTGCAAAAACAGGAGATGAGGTTGCATGTTCTGTTAAAGATGTTACAATAGGACGACAAATTTTTGAAGAAGATGTATACTATACATTTCCTCCATCACCTGAAGCAAAAAAATTACTTAGTAAATTTTTACATAAATTAAGTAGTGAAGAACAAGAAATTTTTAATGAAATTGTAAGAATTCAACGTGAAATAGAACCCATGTACGGTTACTAGTTAGAATGTTTTTTGCAAATCATATGAATTCCAGGTGCACCTACTGCCCCCATCATTTTATCTATTATTTTACCTGATTTGAACATGATAAATGTGGGAATTGATTGAACTGCAAATTTTCTTGATATGTTTTGATTTTGATCAACATTGACTCTTGCAAATTTTACATTTGGATATTGTTTTTCAAGACTTTCAAAAATTGGGTGCATTGACTTACAAGGACCACACCATTCAGCCCAAAAATCTACTAATGTTGGATTTTCTGATGCAATTATTTGATCAAAATTTGAATCGTTTAAATCAATAATTCCAGGCTCAATTTTTGGTTCTGGTTTTTGGTTTATCATTGCATCTAATTTTTTTTGCATAATTTTTGCAATTTCTGGATCTTCAGACAATACGCATCAAAATATTATTCTATTAAAAAATCTATATCAGAAAATTACTCATCAATTGATTTAATTGGAATTGCTTCAAATCTTCTTGATTTACAAATTGGACATTGATCAATGTATTTTGTAAAACTTACAGATGTATATGCAATTCCACAATCTCCACAAATTCGAAGATTTCTAGATAGTTTTCCCATATCATTGATGAAAATGTATTCTGATTAAAAGTTAACTTCTATTTTATTACCAAAATTGCCACCATGGCTTTTGAATAGTTTTTTCAATAATTGTACATACTCCATCAATTAACTTTGTACCCTCCCCACAAATTCCAAATTCTGGTTCCTCTAATCCAACTGCTTCATAAATTGAGGAATATTTTGAATAATTCTCATCAAACCATTCTTTGTATGTTGGTTCGTTGTTGTATCTGTCAACATAACTTTGTGGATCTTTTGTAGAATCAACAAATGATGCTACCACTGGTTCTGATGCTACCACTGGTTCTGATGCTACCACTGGTTCTGATGCTACCACTGGTTCTGATG
>CALCPD010000019.1 GCA_937897875.1 uncultured Nitrosopumilaceae archaeon | reverse complement strand
CCAATTAATTTTTTAATATCCATTTTTACAACAGTGATAAATTCATCATTATCTAATTTTAAATCAAATTTCTTTTTTGTGCCTGATGCTACAAAAATATTAATTTCTTCTTTGTTGTATCCTACTGAAGGGAAATATGAGATTAATTTTGTCATTTTTTTAGCCTCATAACCTGTTTCTTCAATTAATTCTCTGTAAGCACAATCAATTGGTTTTTCTTTTTTTTCTAAAGTACCAGCTGGAATTTCTAGAATATATCCATGTGGAAATCGATGTTGTTTTACTAGTAACACCTTACCTTTTTCGTCAAATGCAAGCATTGCAGCTGCTCCTGGATGTTCAATAATTTCTCTCCTAACTTTTCTATGTTCAACTTTCATATGGTATGCGCTTAATTCAAATAATTTACCTTTGTACAGTTTTTCTTTTTTCACATTAACTTTCAAAAGTATTATTATTTAATTTGTTTGGTATGTTAAATGTAATTTTGATGATTTCTTGAAATCAATAATAGTATTTTTTAACCATTTGTTATAAAATGAAATTTTTTTAGGAATAAACAAATCTGCAGATTTAACATTTTTTAAATTTCTAACTTTTTGCGTTAATTCATCTATTTTGTAAATATTATTACTATACATAAATAAAACAATTTGATTTTTTGCAATAAATGGAATTTGTAAATATGTATTAGAAAATTGTTTATTCATTTCTTTTAATGTTTCTTTCAAATCACTTTCTATCCATGTAATAATTGCATATGGAATAAATTTCTTAATTTTTTTTGGATCATATATTGTTGTAAATTGTATTCCCTCATTTTTCTGCAATTTTTCAATACATCTTGTAATTGTTTTAGTTGACATTTTTGTATTTTTTGCAATTGTTTCAATTTTTTGTCTTGGTTCTTTAATTAATTCCTCTAAAATTTCTAAATCAGTTTTTGTTAGATCCGTATTGAATCCTGGATTTTCAGCTTCAAAAATTGATAATACTTGAAAATCTTTCATTAATTTTTTTGCAAGTTCAATTTTTTGTTCTAAATTTTCTTTTACAATAATACTACAAACTGTTATTCCTCCAACACATGGTGCAACAAAATGTGGCTCTCCTACTAGACTAACTTGTTCTAAAACTTCTTTCATATTTTCTCCAGATATTACAAAATACAAAATACCGTATCCTAACACTGGTGGTTCAACTTTAATGAAAAACTCTTCAATTATCTCTAATTTTTGCATTTTACGTATTCTTGCATTAACTGCTCCTCCAGACATTCCTAAATCAATTCCAATTTGTCTGTCTGATTCTCTACAATTGTTAAGTAATTTACTTAGAATTTTAATATCAAAATTGTCCATTATGTAACTTTTAGAGCCTCCATTAAATATAGAATTTACTAATATGATATAAAATTGTCTATAATTTAGCACTAGGAATAATATCTGTTAAATATTAGACTTTTTTTATTATTTTATGGACTACCGGATGAAATTAGCAAAAAGAATGCTATTCAATAAAAGAGGTAGTTTGATCGGTGCAGTTTTAGCTGTAACAATTGGAATTTTAGTAATTCATGTTAATTTTGTAATATTTCAAGGACTTTTTGATGCAATTGTAAGAGATATCAGTGAATATCGAAATGGTGATGTTCTTGTAACAAATGAAGATGATTACATCGATAAATCTGATTCAACAATTGTAAGATTCTTTGAAAGAATTTCATATGTTGAAGCGGCGACACCGCGGCTTTCATCGACGGCAGAAATGGAAATTACAAAAAATGGAAAATTAATTGAAAAAACTAGAATACCTGTAGTTGGAGTTGATCCGTTCACTGACATTAGGGCATCCACTGTTCATGAAACTGTAACAGAAGGAACTTATGTTTTCTCAAGAAATTCTATTGTGTTAGGAAATACTGTAGCAAATGATCTTGGAGGAGCTGTCGTTGGTGATAATGTTAAAGTCATGATTATTGATAGATGGGGTGAAGAACAAACTAAACGATTTACTGTATCTGGAATTGCAAAGTCACCTGGTGGTCAAGGATTTGATTATAGTGCAGTTATGCACATTGATACATTACGTGATATGACAGATAGAGTAGATCAAACAGGATCAATTATGGTAAAATTAAATGATCCAAGTAAAGCATTTGAAGTGAAAGAATTCTTTTTAGCATCATTTCCAAATGATGATTTCTTGGCAGAAACAATAGAGGAATCAGCTGAACAACAACTTGCTGGTTTTAGATCAGGTATTGCCATGATTAACATGATTGGCTACTTTGGAATGATGTCTTCTGCATTTGCAATTGTTACAATTCAAATGATGTTAGTAAATGGAAAAACTAAAGAAATTGGTGTCATGAGAGCAATTGGTGCAAAAAGAAAAGATATTTTGATAATTTTTATTTTTCAAGGTATGTTAATTGGAGCAATTGGTGCTGGAGTTGGAACTGCTACTGGGTTAGGTTATACCATTTATGCAAAGGAAACAAAAATGTCTTTCAATAACAGTTTACCACTAGAAGTAAGCTACAATTGGGAAAAAATTATTCAAACTGCTTTGGCTTCATTTGTTCTGGCTATTATTGCGTCATTATATCCATCGTATAGAGCTACAAAATTACTACCTGTGGAGGCAATGAGAACTGGCTAAAGTACTTGAGGTTAATAATTTAACCAAAATTTATGGTGATGGGGATAACACAGTGAAAGCTCTTGATGATGTATCATTTTCAATTGAACAAGGTGAAGTTGTCTTAATTGTTGGAAGTTCTGGTTCAGGTAAATCTACATTACTTAACATGATTGGACTTTTAGATAGTCCTACAAATGGTAATATTTTGATTGATGGAACTAATACTACAACTTTAAGTGATAACCAAATTTCATCATTTAGAAATAAGAAATTAGGATTTATTTTTCAATTTTCAAATCTTTTGACAGATCTATCCGTTTTAGAAAATATATTGTTACCAATACAAATAGCTGGAAGTGAATTAAGTTCTGAAAAGGATGCAATAGATTTACTAAAAGCAGTTGGATTAGAGGATCAAGTGTACAAACGTGCAAACAAAATTTCAGGTGGACAAGCTCAAAGAGTAGCTATTGCAAGAGGTCTAATCAATAGACCTTCAATTGTTTTAGCTGATGAACCTACTGGTAATCTTGATTCAGTCACTTCACAAACAATAGTAGATTTAATGAAATCCATGGCAAAAAAACTTAATCAAACTTTTGTGATTGTTACTCATGATAGACAACATTTTGGAGAAGTTGACAAGGTTATTACAATTAAAGATGGTAAAGCATTTCAAGATGAAGAAGCTTCAACAATGGAGATTACTGTATAATGAATTCTAAATTTCTACTGATATTATTTTTAATTGGATTTGTACCATTTATTTTTACAAATTCATATGCTGATTGGAAAGATGGACCGATTGAATCTGGAAACTTTGGTGATTCAGCATTTGAAAGAGATTTTGGTGATGTAAAATTATTAGATGCATATTTTGGTACTCTGGATAATAAAATAGAAGTTGAAACTGGAGATAGTAATGTTCCATTTACAATAGAATTTGCAAATGTAGGAACTCAAGATATTACAGGCATTGAGGGAAAACTTGCATTACCTTTAGGATTTTCAGGTTCAGATGGTCCTGGTAATGCAATTGATGCTAATACTAACACAAATTCTTTAGCTGGTACAAATTTTCACTTAACTTTCTATGTAAATTTAGATAAAAATACACAAATTCAGCAATACTCAGGAACAGTTAAAGTTGATTATTCAAGATTAAGAGAATCTGGTGTTAGATCATCATTTTCTACTTTTGATTTTAAAGTAACTGGGGATAGTACAATCAATGTAAGAGCATCAGAATCATTTCTTACGTCATTAAAATCAAATAATATTGTTGTAGATATTGTAAATGATGGAACTGCTCCAATCTCTGCAGTTGATGTCACAATAAATAATGCACAAACCTCACTTTCGTCAAACACTGCATCAATTACAAATATTGAAAATGTTTTAATTTTGGAATCAAGTTGGGATCTAGGAAATATTGCAGCCAAATCATATGATTCATTTATTGCAGATGTGTATGTTCCTGAATCCCTAAAGGGAGAAACTTTACGAATTCCTTTATCAATTTCATACTATAACACACATGGGGATAAAGAAACTATTTCAAAAATCCTTGATTTTTACATCAAGGGTTTAATTGATCTTACAATTTTTAATGTAAAAGTTATTGAATTATCTGGTACACAAATGGTAATTGGTGAAATTATTAACGAAGGAAATGAAGATGGATTATTTGGTTTTGTAACTATTGATGGTAATGGAGATTCAAACATCAAATCAAATACTCAGTTTATTGATGAAATTGAAACTGACGCACCTGTACCATTTAATGTTCCAATTGAGTTTGATGGAGAGCCAAAATATGGTGAACACGATGTAGTAATTACCGTTAGATACAAAGATAGTGTAAGAGATGAAATTTTCTTACCTTATGAAACCACAATTGTAGTTAATGAAATTTCTGAAGTTGAGGAAAATAGTTTTGATCCTACAATGATTGTCATTCCAATAGTTTTAGTCATCGGTGCAGCAATTTTTATTATTCGTAGGCGTAAAAAACAGAATAATTAGTATAATTTAAAATCTAGAAAGTGTTAATGAGATAAAATGAAATTAAGATTAACTATTATCATTTTAATTATTGCATTAATTGTAGGCAGTATAATTATTACAACTGGTTTTATTTCAAATTCAAAATACGTAGAAGTTTCTGATATTACTAATCAATATGAAAATTTATTAAAATACAAAAATGAATTAGAAAAAATTAATCAATATAATCAGGAAATTTTAAAAGATTTAGAATATCAAATTACAAATTCTGATAATGTAAATATTAATCAGATAAATGATGAAATTAATGTAGTTAAAAGAGTAATTAATGAAAATAAATTTGAACTGGAACAAATAATTGCTAAATTATCCCAAATGGAAGAAATTAATCCTTAATTTGTAAAATTTCTTTTTTTAAATTCATATACTAATTAATAATTTCATGATTATTGTTAAATCATAGAAAGTTAACTTTCATTGGAGTATTTTTTTTGGTATTAACTTTTTTAATTAATTATTATCATGAACAAAACCATTCGGATATTGGATTTAATTATGCATATATTTCTGGAGTGATAATGTTGATCTGTTTTGGTGCTAGTTTTATTATGTTCACTAAGGATAATCTAACAAATTGATTTTTCAGTAAATAACACTTAGGCTCAATTTGTATTTTGATCTAGGATTATAAGCAATAATTGTATATTTCCTTTATGCCTGGTGATGAAATTGAAGTTCCAAAAGAATTACGTGAATTCATGCTAGAGGAAGCTGAAGAAACTATTCTTGGACAAAAAAATGGTGCACAAAAACAATATCGTTATGGAAATTTACATATTCGAGAATATGATGATAAGTTTTTAGTTCATACTGATAAAATTGATCCTAGAGTAAATCCTTTAGGTCATTTAGTTCATGATGCCCCTGAAGTTTTAATCGGACTTGCTTGTGGAATATTTACTGGTATAATTTCTGCAAAAAACTTTTCTAAAAATAACTCTAAGAAAATTTCTCTAGCTAATGTTTTATCTTCTTCTATAATGTCTGGGTATTTAGCATATACAACAACTAAAAAAATTAAAAAATATTTGGAGTGATTTAATGTATACAATTAGAACTGTTAGAATTTTGATTAAGCTTTTACCATCTATTTTGGCATTACGTAAAGATAGAAAAAAATGGATTAATCAAAACAAAAATAAAATTGATTCAAATCAATTTAAAAAAAATGCCAGTAAAGTTCTTGAAACTTTTATTTCATTAGGACCAGTTTACATAAAACTAGGACAATGGCTTTCTTCTAGAGCTGATATTTTACCACAACCATATTTAGAAGAATTATCAAAACTTCAAGATAGTGTACCTGCTGCTCCATTTGATCAAGTTAAACCAATAATTGAGAAAGATATTGGATTGATAAATGAAAAATTTGACAATATTGATCCCACTTCTATTTCAGGTGCATCATTAGGGCAGGTTTATCGAGGCTCTATTTCAGGCCAACAAATTGTAATTAAAGTAAAAAGACCTGGAATTGAAAAAGTAGTTGAAAAGGATCTTAAAATATTAAAAAAAATTTTACCACTTGCATTAAGATTTGTTGATCCAAATTTAAGATATTCAGCAAAAACTATGCTTTCCCAATTTATTGAAACTATTCATGAAGAAATGGATTATACCAATGAATCTAAAAATCTTAAAGAGATCAAAAATGATATGGCAAATAATCCCAAAGTTATAGTACCTTCAGTTTTTGATGATTTTTCTTCAAAAAATGTCCTTACAATGGAGTATCTACCTGGAATTAAGGTAACAAATGTAGATGCATTAGAAGAAAAAAACATTGATCGTGAACAACTAGTCATTGATGTGCACCAGATATTTTTTACAATGCTCCTCAAACATTCAATTTTTCATGCAGATCCACATCCAGGAAATATTTCTGTAACTGATGAAGGAAAATTAATTTTGTATGATTATGGAATGGTTGGTCGAATTAACAATAAAACAAGAATTAATCTAATTCGATTATATCTTGCACTTGTAGAAAAAAATCCGCCAAGAGTTGTATCTGCTATGGATGATCTCAAAATGTTAACTCCTGGATACAATAGATCAATAATTGAAAAAGGAATCGAATTATCTATTCGTTCTATGCATGGGGATAAACCTGACGAAATGGAAGTACAAAGTCTTATGGAATTAGCAAATAAAACCATGAGTAAATTCCCATTTATCTTACCAAAAAATTTGGCATTATACTTGAGAATGGCCTCAATAATTGAAGGAATTTA
>CALCPD010000018.1 GCA_937897875.1 uncultured Nitrosopumilaceae archaeon | reverse complement strand
AATCATAGAAGTGACGATTTTGTAAAACTTTACGAAGAATGTGTAAATAATACAAAAAAAGTTTTTGATACTCAAGGTGATGCTGTCTGTTTATCTGCATCTGGTACTGGTGCTGTTGAATGTTCTGTTGTAAATTTAGTTAAAAAAGGTGATAAAGTAATTATTCCTGTTAATGGTGAATTTAGTGGTCGTTTAGCTCAATCAATTGAATGGGCTGGAGGAGAAACAATTAGAATAGAAACTGAACCAGGTGTTAATCCAACATTTGATCAAGTGAAAGAAGCTTTTGATAATAATAAAGATGTAAAAGCATTCTATGCTGTTTGGAATGAAACTTCTACTGGAACTATGATTAATTATCTTGATAGAATTAAAGATCTTACTTCAAGAAATGATTCCTATTATGTTTTAGATGGTGTTTCTATAGTTGGCGGTGAAGAACTTCACATGGATAAATGGGGAATTGATGTTGCAATGACTGGTGCACAAAAAACATTTGCATGCCCTCCAGGAATTTCACCAATTTGTGTAAATGCAAGAACTAGAAAATACATGGAAGCTAATCCACCAAGTACAACTTATTTCAATTTACCAAGATATTTCAAATATTATGATGAAGCAAAACATACTCCATTCACTCCAGCATTACCCGTTCTTTTTGCATATAGAGAAGCATTAAGAATTATGATGGAAGAAGGAATTGAGGAAAGAATTCAACGTCATAGAATTTGTTCTGATGCATTGTATTCAGGTTTATCTGCAATTGGATTAACACCATTCGCAAAAGAGGATTCACGTTCAACTGTAGTTATTGCATTAAATTATTTAGATGGATTAGAGGATAAAATTTTCCGTGATACATTAGCCAAAAAATTCAGAATTTTAGTTGCTGGTGGATTTGGTAATCTAAAAGGTAAAGTTTTCCGAGTTGGATGTATGGGTGAAGTTAATGCATCTCATGTAATGAGATGCATATCTGGAATCGCATCAACATTATCCATGATGGGATATGATACTGATTCACAAGCAGGTCTAAAGATCGCAGAAGATAAACTAAAAGCTCTCTCTAATCCTTCTTAAGTTTGAGAACGTTTAACTAATATAAGGAAATTCGGAAACGATCACATTGACTTTTGATAAAGGCTCATTAATTCTAGTTGATTATACTGCAAAAGTAAAAGATGATGATGAGGTTTTTGATACAACTATTGAAGCAGATGCAAAAAAATATTCACTTCATGAAGAAAATGCAAAATATCATCCTAAACTAGTTTCTATTGGTGAGACATCTTATCCTGTTCTAAAAGGATTTGATGAAGCACTTGCAAAAACATCTGTTGGTGATAAATTAACAGTTGAAGTAACACCTGACAAAGGTTTTGGTGCAAGAGATTCTGGTAAAGTTAGAATGATACCACTTAGAAAATTAGGTGAAGATGCAGAAAAAGTTTCAGTAGGCGATACAATTGAAGTTGACAATAAAAGAGGAATTATCCGTTTTATTGGATCTGGTAGAGTTCAAATTGATTATAATCACAGATATGCAGGAAAAACTATTCTCTTTGATGTCAATGTACTCAAAGCACTTGACTCACCAAAAGACAAAGTTGATGCAATTTTAAAAGAAAGACTTCCTGTTGAAGATGATAAAATTACTTCTGAATTAAAAGATAAGGAAGTAAGTATAACAATTCCTGAAGAAATTTTACGTGCTGATGGTTTACAAATAATGAAACACTTTATCCAAATGGATATTTTCAAATTTGTTAATACCTTAGAAAAAATTAGTTTTGTTGAAACTCATGTCAACAAACAAGTTGCTACAAAAAAACCTGAAGCAAAAGAAAAAACTGCTTAAATTAAATTATTTTAGTTACTTTTGCAAGATTCAATGCTTTTTTCTTAGTCATTTTAATTTCTTTTAAAATTGTATAACGTTCAGGTCTTAATCCTTGTGCAATCATTAGAGCTTCAATAATCATATCTGGTTCAAGTCCAATTTGTTTTGCCGTAGTTGGTGCACCTACATCTTTTAATGTTTTAATAATTTTTTTCCAATCTTGTCCTTGTAATTTTGCCATCATAATGGATCCAATTCCACATTTTTCCCCATGCAGTCCAATCCCTGGTGCAATTTTATCAAGTGCGTGTGAAATAAGATGCTCTGCACCAGAACATGGTCTGCTACTTCCGGCAATACAAGATGCAACTCCTGCACTAATCAATCCCTCCACAATTACACGTGCATCTAATCCTTGTTTTGCAAATTCAGAAGAATTTTCCATAACAATTTTTGCACTCATCATTGCTAAATCTGCTGCATATCTTCCATAGTATTCTTTTTTCTTTTTATGTCCTAATTGCCAATCTCTTACAGCTATAATGTTTGCAATAAGATCCCCACAACCACTAGCTAACAATTTTGATGGTGCTTTTTTTATGATATCAATATCTACAAACACTCCCATAGGTGCAGATGCTACAATAGAATGAGGCTTATCACTTTTTACTGAAACAAAAGGACTTGCCATTCCATCATGTGATGCAGCTGTTGGTAAACTTACGAAAGGTATAGATAAATTGTAAGAAATTAATTTTGCAGTATCTACAGAACGACCACCGCCAATTCCTACAATTAAATCTGAATTATCTTTTTTCACATTTTTTTCAATTTTATTAATTGATTTAATTTGATTATCTATTGATGTATGCCAAACATATTGAATTTTTTTAATTTTTAATGATTTTTCCACTTTAATTTTTAACACTTTTTGAACATTTGTTCCACAAATCAATGAGACCTTTTTTGGTCTATTTAATGAGTTTAGAAATTTTCCAAAATCTCCTATATTTTTTTCACCTATTTCTATGAGTCTAGGTAATTCCATTGTGTGTGATTGCATGCGATCCTCATTTTTTATCATTATTTATCATTTCAAAGGATCAAAAAGTTATTTAAAAGGGTGACATGACATTTACTTTATCTTAAAAGGTGTATTTTGTCAAATAACGTTGAAGAAAAAATTTTGCATGGGACTACCACTGTAGGTATCAAGGCTAGAGATGGTGTTGTATTATGCGCAGATATGAGGGCTAGTGCAGGATATTTCATCGCAAATAACAATACTATGAAAATTCAACAAATTGACCTTCATGCAGGCTTAACTTTAGCTGGAGGAGTTGCAGATGCACAAAATATTGTAGATGTTTTACGATACCATTCTAATTTACACAGAGTTGATAAACAAAATTCAATATCCATTCATTCCTTAGCCAGACTTTGTTCATTAATTTTCCATCAAAATAGAGGATATCCTTTCATGGCTGATATTTTACTAGGTGGTTATGATGCAAACGGCCCTGCATTGTTTAATGTAGATATGTTTGGTTCTGTTGAAGAAAAATCTTATGTTACAACTGGTAGTGGATCACCAGTAGCTTATGGTTTACTAGAAGAAGAATATAGAAATGACCTCACAGTTGAAGAGGCAAAAAAAATAGCTTTACGAGCTGTAAAAGCTGCAATCGTTAGAAACATTGGTACTGGTGATGGAATAAACATCGCAGTAATGGACAAAGATGGATTCCGTCTATTAACCGATGAACAAAAGAAAGCAGTTATCGAACTTTAGTGATTTAATGCAAAAAAAACAACCTCCAAAAGAATTACCTCCTAGCAGCCAGAATATAATGGCAACCATACTGCAAAGTATGCCAAAAGAAGCAAGTATAACAAAAATAGAATATGAAGGCCCAAGAATTGCACTTTATACAAATTCACCTAGATACCTATTAGAAAATAATGAAACAATTTCAAAACTTGTCAATATAATAAAAAAACGAATTGTAATTAGAACAGATGAATCAATAAGAAAACCTGAAGCTGAATGTAGAAAAATTATTGCAGAACATGTTCCAAAAGAAGCAAATCTACAAGCAACTTTGTTTGATACATCCACTGGTGAAGTTTCTATTGAAGCAAAAAGACCTTGGTTATTACAAAGAAATGCTAAAGAATTCAATCATGCTGATCTTACTGAACAAATTGGATGGAGAATAAGAATTCGAAAAGCTACTACCATACCATCACGAACTATCCAAACAATTAACTCCACTCTAAAACAAGCTTCTGCTGAAAGAAGTAAACAAATGAAACAAGTAGGTGATGATATTTTTAGACCTCGTTTATCACAAAGAACTGAAGTATCTCTTCATACTCTTGGTGGTTTTGGACAAGTGGGTCGTTCTTCAATGTTATTATCAACTCCAGAAAGTAAAATCTTAGTTGATTGTGGAATTAATCCCGGTGCTCGTTCACCAATGGATTCATACCCACGATTAGATTCACTAGATATTACATTAGATGAACTTGATGCTGTCGTAATTGGACATGCTCATTTAGATCATACAGGATTTTTGCCTGCATTATGCAAATATGGTTACAAAGGTCCAATTTATTGCAGTGAACCAACACTACCTATGATGAATTTAATCCAATTAGATGCAATCAAAGTTGCAGCAGCACAAGGTAGAACTCCAATGTATGCAGAAAGAGATGTAAAACAAGTTATGCGACAAACAATTACTTTACCGTATGGAACTGTTACTGATATTTCTCCTGACATCAAATTAGTTCTTGCTAATGCAGGACATATTCTTGGCTCTGCATTATGTCATTTTCATATTGGAAATGGTGATCATAATTTTGTTTATTCAGGAGATATTAAATTTGGAAAAAGTATTCTATTTGAAGCCGCAAGTTGGAATTTCCCAAGAGTAGAGACATTATTGATTGAGAGTACTTATGGTCTTAGAGAAGACGTTCAACCAACTAGACAACAAGTAGAATCCTCTTTCATTAATGCAGTAAACAATACTTTAGCAGATGGAGGTAAAGTTTTGATACCAATTCCTGCAGTTGGACGTGCTCAAGAAATTATGATGGTAATTGATCATTATATGAAATCTGGTGAAATGGTTGAAGCACCAGTGTTTACTGAAGGTATGATTTCTGAAGCTTCTGCCATCCATGAATCTTATCCTGAATATCTTGCAAGAGAATTAAAACAAAAAATTTTAGAAACTGATGATAATCCATTTGATTCTGAATACTTTACAAATATTGAACATGCAGATGCTAGAGAAGAACCAATGAGGGAAAACTCTCCATGTATTATTTTAGCAACATCTGGAATGTTGGAAGGTGGACCTGTTTTAGAATATTTCAAAAATATTGCGCCTGATTCTAAAAATAAAGTTGTGTTTGTTTCTTATCAAGTAAATGGAACTTTGGGAAGACGAGTTCTTGATGGTTCTAAACAAGTTTCTATGTTAGGAAAAGAGGGTAAAGTTGAAGTTGTTTCAGTTAATTGTGGTGTTGAAAAACTAGATGGATTCAGTGGACATAGTGATTATAATCAACTCATGTCATTTGTACAACGATTAAGACCAAAACTTCGTCGTGTTTTGGTTAATCACGGTGAACGTTCAAAATCTGAAAATCTTGCTATGAATATTAGAAGAACATACAAACTACCTGCTCACTATCCTCAAGTTCAAGAAGCAATTAAATTATTTTAAATCGTATTCTGGTTTCCAGATCTTTATACTGGATGGAGTGACAATAATTCTTTCTTCACCCAATCTTGCAATGTCTGCATCTGCTGTTTTGGCAATTGAATACAACTCCTCTACAACTTTACGTAATTGATCCACATCTTTTTGTGCCAAAGGTGTAACTCTAAGAATCAAAATAATTCCTTTTTTGATATCCTCCTTGATAGAATGAACATCACTACTATCTCTAATTGTTATTGCCTTTAGATATGTAGGATTCTCTTGCTTTTGCATTATATTTAAAAAAATACTACTCCTTCAAAAACTCTTCCTTAGTTCTAACTAACTTTTTCAATTTTTTATGCCTACATTCTAAATTGAATGTAGGAATCTTCTTCTGCGCTTTTAGAAGCAATTTCTTCAACTAAATCATTATCTCTGATAGAAACAATTGCTTGTTCATTATTTGGTGCATCTGAATATCTTAAAGTTATAGATGATGCAAATTTTAGATGTTGCTTTGCATTAGAACCACGTAAAATTGAAACAGGTCCTACAAAGTCTTTAGCTTCAAGTAAAATATCACCAGGTAATGAAATTGCTTTAATCATTTCGTTTTCATCTTTATTTCTTCCAACAATAAACTTAGTTTCTTCATCTAATCTAAAATGTCTACCAATTTTTAATAAATCAATATCATTTATTGTTGGATTTTTTGTATGTGAAAATAAATCCTTAGCTTTAATTCCAAAGTGTGGCTCTGTCAATAAACAACCACCACCTGCATTTGGTGGGTTTTCAATTCCATATTTCTTTGCCATATCTAATTGACCTCTTCTAGTTCTACCTCTAATCATTCCAAGATTTTCTCTTTTGATTAAACCATCTTTCTCAGGATCTGTTTCTGGTAATAGTGCAGCTGATAATGGTCTTACAATTTTACCAACTAAATCTGATTCATTTTCGATTGTTCTTAATGCAGGTGCATGTTGACTCATTGGTCTTTGTCCTAATACTTCACCCGAAATAATAAACTCTGCACCAATTTCTTCCATGTGTTTTTTTGCAGCATCAAACATCATGGATCTACAATCAATACATGGATTAAATCCTGCACCAATTCCATGTTTTGGGTGTTTTAACATTTCAATATACTCATCACCAAGATAAACTGTTTTTAGATTTACATCAAGATCGTCTGCTCGCTCTCTAATTTCAAAACCACATCCTCTTCCACAATCAAAATCACAAAATGGAGTTTTTATTGCAACTGCAGAAACATCGAATCCTTGTTCTTGCATCATCTTAATTGCAAGTTGACTATCTAAACCACCAGAAAGTAATGCAACTACTTTCTTCTTCTTTTCTTCAGTCACGATAAATATTTTTTAAAATTCCTTATACAAACTTTGCATCATACATAAATTGAGAATACACAATATTTTGTTATGAGACAACGAAGAAAAAATCTTCTAAAATATGCTAAAAAAATAGATTGTGATACTTTAGTAACATTTGAGCCTGAGAATCTATTTTACATGACTGGTTTTTGGGGGGAAGCTATTGGATTACTAGAAAAAAATGGAAAAACGACCATTATTGCTCCAGAACTTGAAGTTGGAAGAGCAAAAGATGAATCTGAAGATTGTGATGTAATTACTGCTGAACGTGGATCTGGATTGATTTCTACTCTTATAGAAAAAATAAAGAAAAATTATGTCTGTACTGATTGCCAAAATTATTCAACTATGCTAAGTCTAAAAAAATCAGTTCCACATTTGAAATCTTCCACAGAACCATTTTACGATGCTAGAATAATAAAAGATGAAAATGAAATTAAAATCTTAAAAAAAGCTTCTAAAATTATTGATGAAATGTTTGAAATTTGTTCAAAAAAAATGAAAGTTGGACAAAAAGAATCAGAATTACAAACAATTTTGATGACATATGCCATGGAGCAGGAAATGTTTGATACTGGTTACAAATCTACACTTAACCCATTAATTATTGCTGGAGGTCCAAATGGTGCACTTCCACATGCTCAAGTAAGTCCAAGAAAATTCAAAAAAGGTGATCTTGTAGTAACTGATCTAACATTAAGATACAAAGGATATGTTTCAGATGCTACTAGAACTTTTGCATTAGGAAAAATTTCTTCACAAGCTAATGAGGCATATGAAATTGTTAAAGAATCACAAAAACTTGGTCTCAAATCTGTAAAACCAAATGTTGATTGTAAAGATGTTGATGATGCATGTAGAAAATACATTGAAGAAAAAAATTATGGTAAATATTTTATTCACTCAACTGGACATGGAATTGGATTAGAAGTACATGAGTTTCCAAC
>CALCPD010000017.1 GCA_937897875.1 uncultured Nitrosopumilaceae archaeon | reverse complement strand
AAAAAACTAGATACAAGAAAACGTAAAGGTCAAAAAGAGGCTGAACAAAATCAGAGGATTAGAAATTATAAAAAGAAGCAACAAGAAAATAAAAAGAAAAAAAAACCCACAAAATACTAAATTTGATTTTATGATGTCTCTAATGACACGATATAGATCCTCATCTTTGCACGTATCACTAGAAACAATTCAATTCAAATTTTACTATATTAAAATTGAATCTTTAAAAAATCTGTTCTTTTTAACTTAAAATTTTGTTCATTTAATCTCAAAAATTAAATAAATTTTTAGATAATTACAAAATACTAAACATCTTTTTTGAAATTCTTTCATCATAGTTATGTTCCTCTTTAGAAATTATTTTCTATGAGTCAAATTATTGCGTATGAGAATTTTTTACATAGGTTATTTGATTTGGATGAAAACATTAGATTTGCTGCAGTTGCAAATAAGTCTGGAGAAATTTTAGCAAAGGGTTCAAAATCTGACACAAATCTATTCTTGTCTCCTGAACAAACTCAAGAAACAATTCATCATGCAATCAATGCATGGAAATCTAGAGAAAAACATTATGGAAAAATTGGAGTAGGACTATACACTTTAGCCGTATACGAGAAATTAAGACGTGCAACAATCCCTTTACCTAGTGGAAATTTACTTTTGGTGACTATCGATAATGCAGGAGGACAACAACAAATAATGGAAAAAATTATCAACGAAGTAAAAATTCATGATATCTCTGGTACTACTTCTGGTTCTTAATTATTGGAAAAACATTACTTTACAGTCACTGATTTTGCTAGATTCCTAGGATAGTCAGGATCTGTATCTTTTTCTAATGCAGAATAATATGCTAAAAGTTGAATTGGAATGATTTCTGAAATTGGATATAGTATTTCACTAATTTTTGGAATTTCCATCCAATAATCATAAACGTTACTTTCAATGTCTGAAACCCCAATTATCTTTGCTCCACGAGCTTTAATTTCTCTTGCACTCGTCAATGTATCCGTATATGTTGAATCATTTGGATTAATGATTATTACAAAAACATCTGTATCCATTAATGCAAGAGGACCATGTTTCAATTCCCCTCCTGGAATTCCTTCTGCATGAATGTAAGTTAATTCTTTTAATTTTAATGCTGATTCTATTGCAATTGGATAATTTATGCCTCTTCCTAAAATGTAAATATCTGAAACATTTTTCAACTCTTTTGCAATTTTTTGAATTTTGTTTGGATTTTCAATCATTTTTGAAATTGATTCTGAAAATTCTTCAAAATTAATTGTTATGTTTTCACTTAATTTTTGTACAATTTTATACAATATTATTAGTTGTGCAGTAAAGCTTTTTGTTGCAGCGACACCTATCTCTGGCCCACAATTCATTCCAAGTACTACATCTCCTTTACGTGTAAGTGATGATGTAAGTAAATTAACAATAGAAATAATTTTGCAGTTCATTTTTTTTGCAATTCTAACTGCTTCTAAAACATCTGCACTTTCCCCACTTTGGGAAATTGCAATGAATATTGAATTCTCTTCTATTGTCTCGGGTGCAAATTGAAGCTCACTAGCTATGATTGGTTCTGATTTAATTTTTACATATTTTGACAAAATTTGTTTTGCAATTAATGCTGAATTATAGCTCGTTCCACTGCCTGTGATGTAGATATTTTTAGCATTTTTGATATATTCCACTGCTTTTTCTATTCCTTCTACTGTTGTTTCTCCTGCCTTTAAGATCACATCTGGTTGTTCATAAATCTCTTTTAGTGTAAAATGTGCATAATCACCTTTGTATGCATCTCCAAATTCTTTTGAAACTTTTGTAATTTCATGTTTAACTTTTTCACCATTAAAATCTAAAATTTGAAATTCTTTATTCTCTAAAATTATGAAATTTCCACTTTTCATGTATATTGCATTATCTGTATATTCAATGAATCCTAAAACATCACTTGATAAGAATACATTTTCTTTTCCTACTCCAACAATTAGTGGTTCATGATATCTCGCTGCTGCAAGTTGACCATTTTCAAACATTGCAACAAATGCATAATGACCTTTAATCTCTGAAACTGTTTTGATAATTGTATCTTTAACATTTTTTGTGGATTCGTAATTTTTTTGAAGTAAATTTGCAATTATTTCACTATCTGTTTCACTTTTAAAATTATATCCGTCATCTTCTAATTGTTTTTTTAATTCTTCAAAATTTTCTACTATTCCATTATGTACTATTGCAATTTTTCCAGAATTACTTGGATGTGGATGTGCATTAAGATCTGTAACTTTTCCATGAGTTGCCCATCTTGTATGGCCTATACCTGTTTTACCTGGCAATGTGTCTAGTTGAATTTTTGAATTTACTTCGTTTACTTTACCTGTTCCTTTTTTTAATTTAATTTGATTTTCTGATTCTGTTGCAACTCCTACACTGTCATATCCTCTATACTCCATTCGTTTGAGCCCCTTTACAATAATTGGAGCTGCAGTATCATTTCCAGAGTAACCAATAATTGAACACATTGTAATTTTATTTACTAATTAGGGGTATTTACTGATAATGATGCTTTGATTAGTCTGCTTTAGGTGCTGCCTCTGCTGCTGGAGCATCGGTTGCTTCTGCTTTAGGTGCTGCCTCTGCTGCTGGAGCATCGGTTGCTTCTGCTTTACTTCCTTCTTCACCTTCAGTTGCTTCTGCTTTAGGTGCTTCAACCTTGGTTTTTTCTAACATTTCTGGAATTTTTGATTCTGGACTAAAATGAACACTTTCTTCTTCTGCTACTGTAACTGTGTATGATGGAATGTCTACTTTTCTATCTCCAACCATAATGTGACCGTGGATAACTGCTTGTCTTGCTTGATATGGTGTTTTAAATCCTAATTTGTTTGAAACAATAGTTTGTAATCTTCGTGCAAGTAAATCTGTTGGTTTTAAATTAAGTACATCATCTAATGTTGCATCATTTGCTATTAGACCAATTCTTGAAAGTGATTTCAATAATATTGGTTCTTTTTCTGCTCTAACTTTTTGTGTTAATGCAAGTAGTGATCTTGCTTGTTGTCTTACGCGAGATAATTCTGTGTGAGCTTTCCATAATTCTCTTTTAGTTCTTAATCCAAATGTACCAAGAGTTTGTAACTCATCCATTTTTAATTCATAATTAAGAGGTCGCTTTGGTTTACGCCAAACTTTACGTGGATATTTAGGATCTCCCATTCAAAACACCTATTCTTTTTTCTCCGCTGGAGGTGCTGCTGCTGGAGCTGCCTCTGCTGCTGGTGCATCACCTGCTGCTGCTGGAGCTGCCTCTGCTGCTGGTGCACCTGCTCCACCTTTCTTAACTGGTGCTGCTAATCCACCTTTTGCTACACCTACTGCTCCACCTTTTCTTCCAGATGTTCTGGTTCTTTGTCCTCTAACTTTTAGACCACTTAGATGACGATAACCTCTCCAACTGGCAGTAATTCTTTCTCTTTCAATATCATTTCTTAATGTAAATGGGATGTCTGATGTTAACAAATGCAAATCTTTTCCAGTTTCAATATCTCTTTGTCTATTGAGAAACCATAATGGAAATTTTGCTTCAACTGGATTTAATATTAATTTCTCAATTGCTTGAACATGTGCTTCAGTAAGATGACCAATGTTTGAATTTGTATTAATTTTTAATGTTGATGCAATTGCTGTTGCAAAATTATATCCTATTCCTTTGATTTGGGTTAGACCTAACAGAAGTTTTCTCTCTCCTGGAATATCGTTACCTACGATTCTTACAATGTGTCTATATTCTTGGCTACTCAAGTATTCCAAAATTCTAAGAAACCCCGATAAAAACCATTGCTAGGCGTTAATCTTTTTGAGTTAATGATGTGGTTTTTTGAGAGATCAGAACTATTGTATGGTTCATTTTGTGCTATTTGACTTGAATTTATCTAAAGTCCTCATCATTTGTCCAATCATTCCCTTGAACATTCCACTGATTACATTTACAGCATTTTTTTACTCCTCTCTGAGTATCTATGTCTATGCAAAAACAATGCTCTCCTTTACCTGATGGATCCTGACTACAGAGTTTTTGCATATTTTAGATTCATTTTATTTCTTAATTATTCTATTGACTTGAACGATTCAAAAAGTTATTACTTTCTAATTTCCTGCATTTAGATAATGGCTGAATCCTTTAATCGAGAAAAAGTTATTGATTGCATGTTTGATCCTATAAACTCTGAAATATTGGCAGAATTAGAAGATGGAAAAAAACAATGCTCTGTTTTATCTGAACAATTTTCTATGTCTAAATCTGATCTTTTAGAAAGACTTGATTATTTGATAGAATGTGAATTTTTAATTAAAACTGATGAAAATGATCAGTGTTTTATTTCTGCAAATACTGAAAAACTTGGATCCTTACTTGAGGACAGTGATGCTTTTGATGGTGCAATAAATGGTTTGGAAAAAATGGATAGTTATCTAAACTGATTTTCTTTTATTTCTGATTTCATATATTGCTAAAATTACTAATCCTATCATTCCTATAATTATACAAGACGAAGAAATACTTGAAATTATGAGTTTTTCATTTGCATCTGGCAATGGACCAATTGCACCAGCCACATAGCTTTCTTTATCATCTGAACTTTCAATAATCAATTCATAATTTCCAGAATCAAATACTTTGAATTCCTGTTCTATGGTATCCTCATTAATTTTTTCTGAAATTATTTCAAAACCTGAAGGATCTAACATTTTTACAGAAAATGTTTTTTCCTTAAAATCCATTACTTGAACTGCAAAAATTCCAACTGGCGTCTCATTTTTGTCTAAATTAACTGAAATTGTAACTATTTGTCCTGAACTGACTTTTCCATTACCTTGAATTATTCCTTCTAATGTGACTTGATTTTCAACTACTGATGTTGCAATACCTGCAACTATTAGTATTCCAAAAATTACTATTACTAATCCTGTTTTTTGCACGTGATTTGTTTTATTTTCTTTATTTTAAACCTAATTTTTGATTTCAAACTCTACAAAAAAATTAGACTGGGCTAAAAAAGTTAGCTCATGCTAAATTTAAATAATCCTGACTGTAGTATTTTTTGTTGACATGAAAAAACCCATTTTAGTTGGAACTATTGTTATTGTTGCAATACTTATTGGAATTTCAGCCATTTTTGTACAAAACAATGATGATGCAAAAATTAACGATATTGAAAATCCTGATAGTTATTCTGAGAAAATTGCTATTACAACAACAACTAACGTTATTACAGATTTAGTAGAAAATATTGGAGGTGATCATGTTTCTGTTACTGGATTAATGGGTCCTGGTATAGATCCTCATTTGTATAGACCTAGTGCAAGTGATGTCAAATCACTACAGAATGCTGATATTATATTTTACAATGGATTGGATTTGGAAGGGAAGATGGGGGATATTTTTGTTAAAATTGGAAGAGAAGGAACCTCTGTTTTGGCAGTCTCTGAAAATATTCCTCCAGAATCACTACTAATCTTGGATGCTAATGGTAATTTTGATCCACATATTTGGTGGGATGTAGAACTTTGGACAGAAGCTGCAAAAGTTGTAGCAACTGGATTAAAAGAATATGATCCTAATAATTCTGAAAATTATGAGAAAAATCTTTTAGAATATCTGAACCAATTAGATTCACTTAATTCAAATAATTTAAACAAGATTAATTCAATTCCTTCAGAACAAAGAGTTCTTGTAACGGCTCATGATGCATTCCAATATTTTGGACATACATATGGTTTTGAAGAATTAGCTATTCAGGGATGGAGCACTGATAGTGAAGCTGGAATTAAAGAAATCCAAAATTTAGCTGACGAAATTTCTAAACGAAAAATCAAGGCTTTGTTTGTAGAAACTTCTATTTCTCCGGCAACAATTGAGGCTCTAAAGGCAGCTGTTCAAGATAAAGGTCATGATATTGTGATTGGTGGGGAATTATTTTCTGATGCTATTGGAGAAAAAGGAACTGCTGAAGGAACATACATTGGAGCATTTACTCATAATATTGATACAATTGTAAAGGCTTTGAAATAATGGAGCAAAAATCTAGTAAGAAAAATTCTGAATCGGAAAAAGAATATTCTGTAATAATTAAGAATCTTTCAGTTACATACCGAACTGAACCAGCATTGTGGAATATTGATCTTAATTTTCCTAAAGGACAGATGATTGCAATTGTTGGTCCAAATGGTGCAGGCAAGTCTACTCTAATTAAGGCTGTAATGGGATTAGTTCCAATTACTGCTGGTAAAGTGAGTATTTTTGGAAAAACATATTCTAAGAATCGAGACAAAGTTGCATATGTTCCTCAACGAGGTTCTGTTGACTGGGATTTTCCAACAGATGCATTAGATGTAGTTGAAATGGGATTGTATGGAAAACTTGGATGGTT